>VFMC01000234.1 GCA_006515795.1 Acidimicrobiaceae bacterium
GGCGTTCGCCACCATGTTCGCCACGGTGCTGGGCACCATGCTCGATGAGCGCTTCAACAACCTTGGTCCACGGATGTCGGTGGTGCAGGCGCCGGCGGTGGCGCCGACTCCGGTGAAGCGAGGCTTCTGGACCCATGCCAAGCACCCTGATGTGATCCTCCTGGCGCTGACCACGGCCATCGTGCTCGTTGTGCTGGCAGCGTGGCTGGCTTGAACCGTGGACACGATGACGACGACCATCCCCGACGTCGCCGACGCCGAGGCCGACCCGCCTGCGCCGCGAACGCTCGAGGCCAGCAAGGGGCGCGGCGACCGAGTGTTCGACGGCGTGGCCTCCCTCAGCGGGCTCACCGTGCTGGCGATCATGGGCGCGGTCGGGTTGTTCCTCGCCGTTCAAGCCGCACAGGCGCTGCGCGCCACGGGGCTGTCGTTCCTGACGACATCGGAGTGGCAACCCGACCGGGGTGAGTTCGGAATCGCCGCAGTGCTTGTGGGCACGGTCATGATCGCCCTGGTCGCAGTTGCGATCGCCTTGCCGATCTCGATGGGTTCGGCGCTGTTCATCACCGACGTGGCGCCGACGTGGTTGCGGTCTTCGCTGGTGTCGCTCGTCGATCTGATGGCAGCCGTACCGAGCGTGGTCTACGGACTGTGGGGCCTGTTCCTCCTGCAGGGCCAGGTGATCGGGCTCTCGCGTTGGTTGAACACCTGGTTCGGGTGGCTGCCGATGCTGGACGTTGCCGGCGCCGACCCGAACAGCCCGCTGTCGAATGCCACCGTGTACACCGCGTCCACCTTCATCGCCGGTGTCGTCGTGGCCATGATGGTGATGCCGATCCAGTGCGTCGTGATGCGCGAGGTGTTCTCGCAGGTCCCTGCCGGCGAACGCGAGGGTGCCTTTGCTCTCGGTTCGACCCGGTGGGGGATGATCCGGGTGGTGGCGCTGCCGTTCGGGCGTGGCGGCATCATCGGTGGAACGATGCTCGGCCTCGGCCGGGCACTCGGCGAGACGATCGCGGTGCTCCTGATCATCTCCCCTCGATTCGACATCAACCTCAACATCCTCGAAGCAGGCAGCAACTCGGTGGCCAGCCTGATCGCCTTGCGTTACAGCGAGTCGTCCGGCTTCGGGCTCTCGGCGTTGTTCGCCGCCGGCCTCGCGCTGTTCGCGGTCACCCTCGTCGTCAACTTCACCGCGTCATGGTTCGTGGCGCGTTCTCGTTCAGGGGCGAGCAGCGAAGCATGACCGCCATGATCTTGACCGAACCCGTGGTCGACGAGCTCGTCGCAGCGCTGCCCGAACCGCGATTCGACGCGGTGCGGCCGGCGACTCCCGAGACGGTGCTCCCGAGGCGGTCCGCGCCCAACACCACTCCCCAGCAACGCCGATCCATCGGGCGATGGTCGCGCCAGGACGCGATGCTGCTGGTGGGTGTCTTGGTCAGCAGCGTGTGCACCACGATGCTGATCTTCGGCCGGCTCACGCCATTGTCGGGACGGCTGGGTTTCGTGTTCGTCGGCTTCCTGGTGTTTCTCGCCACGTACGCGGCGATGGCCGCGCTCACCGAGAATCGTCCGGCGGTCGTCGACAAGGTGATGAGCGTGTTGATGACCTCCGCCATGCTGGCCGCAGGCGGGGCGCTGATCTCGGTCATCGTCTTCACCCTCGTGCGGGGGTGGCCGGCGCTCAAGAAGTCGAACTTCTACCTCGAAGACCTCAGCAAGGCCGGACCGCTCGATCCGCTCGGCGTCGGCGGTGTCACCCATGCCATCGTCGGCACGCTGATCATGATCTCGATGTCGCTCGTCATCACCGTGCCGCTCAGCCTGGCGTGCGCTGTGTTCCTCAACGAGACGCACAGTCGAGCTGCCGGCCTGGTCCGCACGGTGGTCACAGCGATGACCGCCCTGCCGTCGATCCTCGCCGGCCTGTTCATCTTCGCCACATGGATCCTCGTCCTCGGCTTCGAGCGATCTGGTTTGGCCGCCTCGATCGCGATGAGCATCATGATGCTGCCGATCATCATTCGCGCCGCCGACGTGGTGCTACGACTCGTGCCCGGCAACCTGCGCGAGGCCTCGGCCGCGCTCGGCGCGCCGCATTGGCGAACTGTGTGGCACGTGGTGCTGCCGACGGCCCGCTCGGGCCTCACCACAGCGGTCATCCTCGGCGTCGCCCGTGGGATCGGCGAGACCGCCCCGGTCCTGCTCACTGCCGGATACACGTCGACGATGAACCTCAACCCGAGAGCAAATCCGATGGTGTCGCTGCCGCTGGCCGCTTTCGAGCTCGTTCGTTCTCCCCAGCCCACGCAGATCGCTCGCGGCTTCGGCGCAGCTGCTGTGCTGATGGTGCTGGTGCTGTTGCTGTTCAGCATCGCCAGGATCATCGGAGGCCGTCCTGCCGGACGGCTGTCGAAGCGCCAGGCGCGGCGCAGCACGGTGCGTTCGCTCGAGGACCTGGCGCGAGTCGAAGCTCGCCACGTCGAGGTGGTCGGATGAGCCGGCATCAGCTCAGGTCGAGTCGGCGATGGTCGCGGCTGTTCGTTGCGCTGTCCGCTGTGGCGGTTGCTTCGCTGAGCGGCGGGTGGATGACGCCCGTGGGCGAAGCGAGCTTCCAACGCATCTCGGGTGAGGGATCGTCTTGGGCAGGCAACGCCATCGACGCGATGCGCGTGAACGTGCAGCAGTTCGGCATCACGGTCGACTACAACCCCAGCGGTTCGACGGCCGGTCGGAAGAACTTCCTCAACGGCACCGTCGACTTCGCCGCATCGGACATCCCGTTCCAGTTCAGTCCGGAAGATGGCTCGGCGCCCGAGAACCCGGCTCCCGGCAGTTATGCATACATGCCCGTGACCGCAGGTGGAACGGCGTTCATGTACAACCTGAAGATCAATGGTCAGCGGGTCACGAACCTGCGCCTGTCCGGTGAGAACGCCGCCAAGATCTTCACCGGGGCGATCACCACGTGGAACGATCCTCTGCTGCAGGCAGACAACCCGGGACTGACGATGCCGGCACGAACCATCGTGCCGGTGGTTCGCTCCGATGGGTCGGGGTCGAGTGCTCAGTTCACGGGATGGATGATCAATCGGCACCCTGGGATCTGGAACGACTACTGCGATCGGTCCGGACGAGCCCCGGCGTGCGGCCAGACGTCGTTCTACCCGACCATTCCTGGGATGATCTCGCAATCGGGCGACCTCGGCATCGCTGGCTACGTGAGCCAGGGTTTCGCTGAAGGAGCGATCGGCTACGTCAACTACTCGTACGCGTTGGGAACGCAGTTCCCGGTCGCGAAGGTGCTCAATGCGGCCGGTTACTACACCGAGCCGACGCCGCAGAACGTTGCCGTCTCCTTGCTGCAGGCACGGATCAACACCGACGAGAGCAACCCGGCGGTGTACCTCACCCAGCAGCTCGAAGGGGTGTACGCCGACACCGATCCACGAAACTACCAACTGTCGTCGTATTCGTACCTGATCCTGCCGACGAGGCTCGGTGGTCAGTTCAACGAGGACAAGGGGGAGACCCTCGGTGCCTTCTCCTACTACGCCATGTGCCAGGCGCAGCAGCAGTCGGCATCGCTCGGGTACTCACCGATGCCGGTCAACCTGGTCGAGGCTGGCTTCGAACAGATCCGCAAGATCCCCGGAGTCGTCGTCCAGGACATCGACATCTCGCAGTGCAAGAACCCCACCTTCTCGGCCGATGGCACCAACGTACTGGCCCAGAACGCACCGCAACCGCAAGCCTGCGATCGCCAGGGTTCGACACAGTGCGCCAACGGGACCGGTGGGTTGGCCAACGTGCCGACCGCCGTCAACCCGGACGCGGCTGGCGGCTCGGCCCTTCCCGCTGCCGGCGGGGTCACGCCCGCGGGTGGTGCGGCCCCGGCTGCGGGTGGGGTCACCCCAGCGGGTGGCGCG
>VFMC01000235.1 GCA_006515795.1 Acidimicrobiaceae bacterium
TCGGGCGGCGTCGCCTATCCGTTCACCAGCACACCGATCCCCGGGCACGAGCCGTGGACCAGCATCGAGCTGGTCGTGGCTCCGAACAAGGCAGTGTCGTGCATCCAGACGGTGGCGTTCGCATGAGTCGCCGGGTCCGATCTCGAGTCGAAGTGGACGACTCCCTTGCGGAGGACCGCGACCAGGGCGCGGCGCTGGTCCTCGCCCTGGTGGTGATGGTGGTCGGGGCGATGATGGTGTTGCCGCTGATGGGATACACGCTCGGTGTCACCCGCGCCAACCGCGTATCGAGCGCCAAGGCCGACCGCAGCGAAGCGGTGAAGGGTGGCCTTCGCGCCGCCCTGTTCGATCCAGCCGAGCTCTATGCCGCGTGCGTTCCGTCGGGTCGCACCGACGAGTTCGCGGTACAGCTGGCGGCCCCGCCCGGTCTTGGCATCGCCACGAAGTGCACCACCACGAAGGATGCGCTGCAGGCGATACCGAGCGACCAGCGGTACGCGGTGACGACCGTGCAGGTCGGATCCGAGGCACAGATCCCGCCGCCGTACATGAGCCCAGGCGGCGACTCGCCCGAGCTCGACGGGACGATCGGGTGGGAGTGGTGCACCTCGATGGCGGTGGCTCCCTCGATTCCGTGCGGCCGGGAGTATCCCCGCAATGGCGACCCCGACCCGCTGGCCTGGATGGCCGACACATCTCCTACAACCGCCGGCAACAAGATCTTCGCGCCATACCTCCCGCCGTTCTCGAACTCGTTGGCGTTCGCCGGCGGCTACGCGATGCCCCCAGGGGAGTTCGGCGAGCAGTGCACGGTGTACTTCCCCGGGAAGTACACCGACGACGTGGTCATCACCGGCGCCACTCCGGTCTACTTCGTGTCGGGCATCTACTACTTCGAAAAGACGCTCCGCTTCAGCGGTGACGCCACCGTGGTGGTAGGCGCCGGTGCTGCGCCCGGCTGCACCGACAGCGACTCGATCGCCGTCGCCGACGCCATCGGAGCGCCTTTCGACGCCTACAGCAGCGGCGTCGGCGGCACCTTCGTGTTCGGTGCCGACGGCAGGCTGATGATCGACACGGCGACCGCAGCGGGCGGTGCCGGTGTGAACATCGTGTTCAACCGGCGCCTCGTCGCCACCACCGATCCGCTGGCGATCCTCAACGACGTCTCGATCACGAGCGTGACCGGCGTGCTGGACACCGTCGCGGGCGTGACCAACCCGCTCGACGCCGATCTCGATGCCGATCTCGACATCGATCTGCACGTGCCCTCCACGCTCGTGTACGGCAGCACGCCCACCGACCCGTGGACCCACTCCTACAAGGCTTCGTTGTTGGTGTCGCCGGCGCTGGCCGCAGCGCCGTGCGCACCACCTCCGGCAGTTCCGGCCGCCGGCTGTCCGATCATCGACGTCAACCTCACCACTGCCGCCGGCGTCTACGTGAAGATCCCCGGCTACATCTCCGTGCCACAGGGAGCCGTCAGCGTTTCGACCACCCCGGCCGGCGTCCCCAACAAGACGATCATGTTCAGCGGCGGCATCCTCGCCGCGCAGATGTCGGTGACCGCCGACGTACCGGAGTTCATGCAGCTCGGCCTGCTCAACCCGATCGTGCAGAAGACGTTCAAGATCGTCACCGAGACCACCACCGGAACTCCGCACATGGTGGCAACCGCCCTCGTGCAGGTGAACGAGACCGGCGGCTACGCGGTCAACTCGTGGGTGATCCAACTGAGCTGAGAATACGCTGGGCCGGGTGTGCGGCCGCTTCGTCTCCACCAACTCGCCCGAGCGGATCGCCGCCTACTTCGGCGCCTCATTCGATGCTGCCAACCTTGAGACGACGCTCACCGTGGCCGAGAACTACAACGTCGCACCCACCAACGACGTCTACGCTTCGAAGATGATCAACGCCCGCGGCGAGACCGTCGCCGAGAAGCCTGCCTTCAAGAAGCTCTTCGCGTCTCGTCGAGTGCTGATCCCAATGGACGGCTTCTACGAGTGGAAGCAGGTCGCCGGCCTGAAGGTGAAGCAGCCGATGTACATCCACCGCCGCGACGGAGAGCCGCTGGCGGTCGCCGGGCTCTGGTCTGCGTGGCGCGATCCATCGGTCGAGCCAGGGCAAGGCGCGCCCGCACCGTGGCTGCACAGCTGCACCGTCATCACCACCACGGCCAACGCGACGATGGCGCCCGTGCACGATCGCATGCCGGTGCTCGTGCCGGCCTCCCGCTGGCACGAGTGGCTCGACCCGAACAACGCCGACGTCGACCGGTTGGGCCAGATGCTGGTGCCGGCTCCCGATGACCTGCTGGTCATTCATCAACGTTCGCAACAAGGGGCCCGAGCTGATCGACGAAGTCGAGCCCGCCGAACCCGGCGGCCCCGGTCAGCTCCCGATCTGAGCCCGGATCGCTTCGGCCGCGCCCTCGAGCGCATCGGCGTCGACGCCGGCCGCGGCGTTGGCGAAGTTCAGCTGCCCCATGTCGGTGGTGGGGATCACGTGGATGTGCGTGTGCGGCACCTCGTAGCCGGCCACGATCAGCCCTACCCGGTCGCACGTGAAGGCACGTTGTTGGGCGCGGCCGATGCGGTGGGCGACGGCGAAGAGATGGGCAGCGAGCTGATCCGGGAGGTCCACCCAGTGGTCGTACTCGGCGATCGGCACCACGAGTGCATGCCCGACGGCGAGTGGGTTGATCGACATGAACACCACGCACTGCTCGTCGCGATGGACGAAGACGCCAGGGATCTCGCCTTCGATGATCCGCGTGAAGATCGTGGCCATCAGGCGAAGCCACCCGACGCAGCGAACACGTCGCCGTTGCAGTAGCTGCTCTCCGGCCCGGCGAGGAAGCGTACGAGCTCGGCCAACTCCTCCGGCGCGGCCATCCGGCCCCGCGGGATCTGCATGACGATGCCGGCGATGATCATCGGGTCCATCGTCGCCAGCAGCGGCGTGTCGACCCACCCTGGGCAGACGGCGTTCACCCGTACCCCGAACGGGGCCACCTCTTGGCCGACCGACTTGGTGAAGGCGATGATCCCTGCCTTGGCGGTGGCGTAGTGCAGCGCACCAGCCATCGGTCGTAGGCCGAGCACCGAAGAGATGTTGACGATCGATCCGCTTCGGGCCGGTGTCATGTGCCGCAACGCGGCGCGGGTGCCGTAGAAGGTGCCGTAGAGGTGGACCTTGATCATCCTGTCCCAGTCGGCGTCACTCAGTTCGACGGTCGAATCGGGCGGCACCAGATCGTCGATGCGGCCCTCCATGCGCAACATCTGGTTCTGGATCGCCCGTTCGATCCGGTCAGCATCGGGCGGGGGAGCGATCCCGGCGTTGTTGATCACGATGTCGAGACGGCCGTGGCGCTCGGCTGCGGCGTCGATCGCGGCGTCGTACGCGGCCGAGTCGCACACGTCGAAAACCGCCGTGTCGCCGGAGATCTCCGCCGCCACCGCCGCCGCGGCGTCGGCACTGAGGTCGTTCACGACCACCGACGCGCCGTCGGCCGCGAGGCGACGGGCGAAAGCCGCGCCGAGCCCCGATCCGCCGCCGGTGATGAACGCCACCTGGCCCGAAAGCGAGGCGTGCCCGCCCTCGCGCCGATGGGTGGGTTCCTCTGCCTCTGCTTCTGCTTCCACCTGTGCCATGGCGCAGATGGTAGGTGCTCGGGGTGGCATCGCTTCGACGGTACGATCGCAACCGTGACGGACGCAGCAACCGGGCCGGCGAGCGCGCCCACGGGCACGCAGCTCTCGTCGCACCGGTTCCTCACCGCCCCCAACCTGTTCACGTTGCTGCGCCTCTGCTGCATACCGGTCTTCTTGCACCTGTTGTTCGCCCGCGACAACGTGGCCGGAGCGGCCTGGCTGCTCGGGGGCCTCGGCGCCACCGATTGGGTCGACGGTTGGCTGGCGCGACGGTTCAACCAGGTGAGCGAGTTCGGCAAGATCTTCGACCCCACGGCCGATCGGCTCCTGCTGATCGTCGCCATCGGCGGCATCATCGTCAAAGGCATCCCACCGCTGTGGTTCGCGTGGGCTGTGGTGGCCCGTGAGGTGGTGGTAGGGGCAACCATGGCCATCGCCACCTTGGCGTTCAAGATGCAGCGGTTCGACGTCACCTACCTCGGCAAGCTGGCCACGTTCCTGCTGATGTTCGCGATCCCCGGGTTCATGCTCGGATCGTCCGACTTCGCCGGCCACGAAGGGTTCCTCGTGGCCTCGTGGCTCCTCGGCATCCCAGGTATCACGCTCAGCTACTACACCGCCGTCGCTTACGTGCCGTCGATCCGGGCGGGTCTCCGGGCGGGTGCCAGGGCCCAGGGATGAGGGCCCAGGGATGAAGGCTGTCATCATGGCCGGTGGCGAGGGCACCCGGCTGCGGCCGCTCACCTCGAACGCGCCCAAGCCGATGTTGCCGGTCGCCAACCGTCCGATGATGGAGCACATCATCGGCCTGCTGCGCCGCCACGGTTTCGACGAGATCGTCGTGACCGTGGCGTTCCTCGCCAACCACATCAAGACGTACTTCGGCGACGGTCGCGAGTTCGGGGTGTCGATCCGCTACGCCGACGAGCCGATTCCCCTGGGCACCGCCGGCAGCGTCGGCAACGCCCGGGAGTTCCTCGACGACACGTTCCTGGTCATCTCCGGCGACGTGCTCACCGACATCGACCTCACCGCGTTGTTGGCATCTCATCGCGACAACGAGGCAGTCGCCACCATCGGCCTCACCGCCGTGGCGAACCCGCTCGAGTTCGGCATCGTCATCACCCGCGACGACGGCTCGATCGAACGGTTCCTCGAGAAGCCCACGTGGGGCCAGGTGTTCAGCGATCACATCAACACCGGCATCTACGTGTTCGAACCGCAGATCTTCGAGCACATCCCCGAAGGACGCAGCGTCGACTTCTCGGGCGAGGTGTTCCCGGCGCTGCTCACCCAGGGCGTGGCGATGTTCGGTTCCGTTCTGGACGGGTACTGGGAAGACGTCGGCACGCTCGAGGCATACCTGTCAGCGCATCGTGACGTGCTCGACGGCAAGGTCTCGGTGAGCGTGCCGGGGTTCATGGTGAACGACGGTGTCTGGCTCGGCGAAGGGGCCGAGGTGTCGCCCGATGCAATTGTGACCGGTCCTTGCGTGATCGGACCCGGCTGCAAGATCGAGGCGCGTTGTCGGGTGGGGGAGTACAGCGTCCTCGGCTCGAACGTCCGCTTGCTCGGCGAGGCACAGGTGGAGCGATGCGTGCTCCACGACAACGTCTACGTCGGTCCGCGCACATCGATGCGTGGCGCGGTCATCGGCCGCAGCAGCAGCATCCGCAGCAACGTGCGCATCGACGAGGGCGTGGTCGTGGGCGACGAGGTGTTCGTCGGCAACGACGCCGTGCTCACCGGCGACGTCAAGGTCTACCCGTTCAAGACGATCGAGGACGGAGCTGTGGTGAACAGCAGCATCGTCTGGGAGAGCAAGGGAGCACGCAGCTTGTTCGGGCGCGACGGCGTGCAGGGCCTGGCCAACGTCGATGTCACCCCTGAGCTTGCGGTTCGTGTGGCACTCGCCTACGGCACGTCACTGCGCAAGGGCAGCACCGTCGTCACCTCGCGCGACTCCAGCCGGGCGGCCCGCATGCTGAAGCGAGCGATCATGGCCGGATTGAACGCCGCCGGGATCGACGTGCTCGATCTCGAGGTTGCGAGCGTGCCGGTCACCCGGTTCCTGGTGCGCTCGCCGAGGGCGATCGGAGGCCTCACCGTGCGGCTCGACCACGACGATCCCGACCGCGTGATCGTCCGCTTCTTCGACACCGCCGGCACCGACATCACCGAGGACGCGCAGCGAAGGATCGAGCGGTTGTTCCAGCGCGAGGACACCCGTCGGGCGTTGGCCGAGGAGGTCGGCGACATCCAGTTCCCGCCCCGCGCCCTCGAGGAGTACACGGTTGCAC
Organism: Acidimicrobiaceae bacterium; assembly: GCA_006515795.1. Taxonomy (GTDB): domain Bacteria; phylum Actinomycetota; class Acidimicrobiia; order Acidimicrobiales; family Ilumatobacteraceae; genus VFMC01. The sequence goes on from VFMC01000235.1 coordinate 5,957, forward strand.
TCGAGGCCACCGTTGCTCCGGAGGCGATCCGCGCGGCCCGTTTCAAGCTGGTCGTCGACTACTCGTACGGAGCGGCGAGCACCGTCATGCCGACCCTTCTGGGCAAGCTCGGTGCCGACGTGCTGGCGGTGAACCCCTACGTGTCGACGGCGGGGCGGGTCACCTTCGACGAGCAGCAGGCACTTGCGCGTGTGGCCGGCCTGGTGCGCGCCTCGGGAGCGAACCTCGGCGCGGTCATCGACGCCGACGGAGAGCGCATCCGCCT
>VFMC01000685.1 GCA_006515795.1 Acidimicrobiaceae bacterium
CGGAAGCCTGCGCCTTCAGGGTCTACGAGTACGACGCCGGTGCGGGGGTCTCGGAGAAGTGGGCCACGCCGTTGCCAGAGTGCTCGGGGTTCTTGTCGGCAACGGCGTTCGATTTCGAAGGCGATGGCGCGGTGGAGGTGCTCACCCACGACGACTGCTTCGTCTACGTGCTCGACGGAACCACCGGTGCGGAGCACATGCGCCTGTCGGCGCCGCACGCGACGTGGACCGAATTCGTCTCGCTCGCGGACGTCGACGGGGACCTTTCCGCCGACATCTTCTTTTCGGCGCACGACGTGTGGAACGGGGCGCCTCCGCTGAACCTCGGCAAGTGCGGCTACGGCGCGGCTGACGACGGCCTGCGCCACGGCGTGTTCACCTACAGCGATCCCGACGGCGCCTGGATGCCGACGCGCCGCATCTGGAACCAGCAGGCCTACCACATCACCAACGTGCGCGCGGACGGCACGTTGCCAAAGCCCGAGAGCGATTCGTGGGGCGCGATGGGCTACAACAACTACCGCGTCGCCGCGCAGGGCAAGGCGGTCGGTTACGGCGCGGACCTCGTCGTGTCGCTCAGCGCATCGCTCGTCGGCTTCTGCCCGGGCGAGGTGGAACTCGTCGCGCGGGTCGAGAACCAGGGCATCGTCGGCGCGCCCGACGGCGTGAAGCTGACGTTCCGCGACGCGTCCGGAAAGGAGATCGGCAGCGCGAAGACGACGAAGAAACTCGCGCCGGGCGGGAGCGAGATGGTGACGCTCACCGTGCCCATCGAAGGCAAGCAGAGCTACTCGGTCGAAGTCGACACGGACACGGGCGCCGGGGCCGTCGTCGAGTGCGTCGAGGACAACAACGCCGGCGCCGTGCACGAAGTCACCTGCCAACGCCTGGTGGAGTAGAACCAGCGCCCAACCGTCCCTGTTTGCTCGCGCGCGCGGGCCGTCGTCACTGGGGCATCACGAGTCGTACCAGCCGTCACCGGTATCCCACGTCACGAAGCGCATCTCGATGATCTCGCCGGGGCTGACGTTCCCGCTCATCTTCAGCCAGCCCGTGCCACCGCCCAACTGGTTGTTTGTACCACAGTACCCGGGGTTGCCGCCGAACTTGGGGGCCGGGTTGAGCAAGTCCATGCCGGTGCCGGCCAGTTCGGCGTTTCCCGTGCAACCGGCGTAGCTGGCGGTCGGCGGAGCCGCGCACGAGATGTCGCCGTTCTTGCATTGCGTGAACAGCGCCGGGTTCGACTTGACGATGTTGACGCCGACCGGCCGGCCGCCGGACACCGCGAGATTCTTGTCGGCCGGGTTGGTGCCGATTCCCGAGTCGATGAGCGCGATGAAGAAGTCGTTGTACGGGCTGCACACCCACTCCGGGTATTCGCTCGACAGGAAGTACATCATCACGCTGAACGAGTTGGCGTTGGTGGGCACCCGAACGCGCAGCTTGAACATGATGCTGTCCTCGCCGCTGGTCGCGCTGATCGGGCAGCTCGGATCGTTGGGCACGTCGCCAGCGTTGGCCGTCAACCAGTCGTTCGGCACCGCGACCAGTCCACCGGCGTGGTCGACGCCGGGGTTCTGGAAGTTCACGTAGCCCGGGTTCACGTCGGCGACATCTGCGGCCGCACCGGTCGACAGCACCGCGAGGTTCTGGCCGAAGCGCGGTGTGATCGCGGTCCCGAAGCCGGGGCGAATCGAGCGCTGCGTGGCGTTCGGGCTATCCGCGCCGTTGGCCCGGTAGAACCATCCGGCG
>VFMC01000236.1:0-377 GCA_006515795.1 Acidimicrobiaceae bacterium
GTGACGGCGCCCGCCTCCACCGTCGCCGTCATCGGCGCGGGGGCGTCGCTGCTGGTCGACAGCTTGCTCGGCGACGGTCATCGGGTCGTCGCTGTCGACATCTCCGACGCCGCGTTGCGGCTCCTCAGGGCGGCGCACGGGGAGAACGAGCTGCTGCTGTTGAAGCAGGGCGACGCCCGTTCGGTCGCCATCGCCGAATGCATCGACGCGTGGCAGGACCGCGCCATGTTCCACTTCCTCACCGACTCGGACGACCGCGCCGAATACGCCGCAAACGCGGCCCACTCGGTGGGCGCCGGCGGGCATCTCGTGCTTGCGGCCTTTGCGCTCGAGGGACCCGAGCAGTGCAGCGGCCTCCTCGTCCAACGACATGATGC
>VFMC01000236.1:398-3333 GCA_006515795.1 Acidimicrobiaceae bacterium
TTCGAAGCCGACCACACGACGCCGTCGGGCAGCCGACAGCGTTTCATCCACGCCGTGCTGCGTCGCCGCTGACCGCGCGCCGCACACCGTCATCGGTCGAGGCGGCTAGAGGTCGAGGCGGCTAGAGGTCGAGGTAGGAGTGATCGGGCTCCACCGTCGGGAACCCCTCGGCGCACCAGGAGTGCACCCCACCGATCAGATCGGCGACATCGGTGAAGCCGAGCCGACCGAGGTTGGCTGCGGCGAGTGACGAGCTGTAGCCACCGTTGCACACCACGACCACCGCTCGATCGAACGAAGTGACCGCCGGGTGACGGCGACCGTTCGCCGGGTCTAGATGCCACTCGAGCACTGTGCGCGGAACATGGATCGACCCGGCGATCACGCCCGTTCGAGCGCGATCGACGTGGGTTCGCGTGTCGACGACCACCGGCGGATCGGCGCTGCGCAGCGACCGCTGGAGGGTTTCGGCATCGAGGCGCCTGATCGTCGTTCGCGCCTCGAACAGCAGATCGTGCACCGTCGTGCGTTCGGGTCGACGGAAGACCAGCATCGACTCGGTCGACATCGAGGTGTCGAAGATCAGGTCGAACTCGTCGAACAGCTCGGCCAGCTGTTGCGCATCACCAGCGGCTACGCCGAGCCAACCCCCGGGAGCGAGGTGTTGCACGGCTTGGTGCACAGCAGCCCGCTGCATCTCGGATGGCACCGCATTCACGCTGCCGTCGATCCACGCGACGTCGAACCGACGCTGCAACTCGAGAGTTGAATCCGCCACAACGACCGACGGCGACGAATCGTCGACGTCGCCGTGATCACCGGCGTGCATGTCGTGTCGCGATCCGACTACGCACAACACCGATCGTGCCTCCACCTGTCGGGCCAGGGTGCCGGCGCCGACGGGGAGGACGGTCGCGTCGGGCATCTGCGGAACGGTAGGTGCTCGCCGAGACCGGGGCTCTCCCCCGCTGCGAAACAATTGCGAAACTCGTTCATCACGAACGTCGGCGGACAAGAGGGGCGGCTACAGATCTAGGTTGTGCCGATGCCGACAAGCCAGCGTCTCGCCGCCGCGTGGGTCGCCGCCGTCGCACTCGCTGCATGCACGAGCGAGGCTGCCGCGCCGCCTGCTGCATGCCCGGCCAGTCCGTTCCGGTCGGTGCCGCCGCTTGTAATCGCGCACGCCGGCGGCGAAGGGTTGGGCCCCGCCAACACCATCTTGGCGATGCAGCGGTCGATGGCCGCGGGCGCCGACCTGCTCGACGCCGACCTCTGGATGACATCCGACGGCGTCGTCGTCGCTCGGCACGACCGCGATCTGGCCACCACCACCGACGGGCAGGGCAACATCGACGACCGCACGTGGGCCGACCTCCAGGTTCTCGACACTCGCGCCCGGTGGACCGGCGAGGCGATCGGGCAACCGGTCCGGATCCCATCGCTGGAGCAGATCCTCCTCGCCTTCCCCGATGTGCGGATCTCGCTGGAGATCAAGCAGAGCGAGCCATCGATCGCGGCCGCGCTCTGCGAAACCCTCGTGCGCACCGGCAGCGTCGAGCGCGTCTACCTCAGCGCCAACGACGACTCGGCGGTCTACGAGGCGCAGCGGCGGTGCCCCGAGTCGACGATCATCACCACCACCTACCGCGATGTGGGCGCGATGCGCGAGGCCAAGGAGACCAATGGTGCGTGGTGCGCCCCGGCGCCGATCGGACAGCCCCCGTACGCCGAGGGGCGCTTCGGCGTGGACGATGTTCGATGGTCGCACGATCACGGCATGGCCATCTACACGTGGACCGTCGACGATCCCGACACCTTGCGCGAGCTCGCCCTCGCTGGTGTCGACGGCGTGTACACGCGACGGCCCGACATCGCCCGCCAGGTGTTCGACGAGGTCGCCGCGGCGGGGTCGCCCTCGACCTCCCCGTGACCCCTCCGCCGCGTTTGTTCACTTTTGCACCCGGGTCGGTGCATCAGCGAACAAACGCCGTGACCGCGATGGTTGCCTTCATGCCTGATTCCCAGTGACCTGGCTGATGGCACCCGATGAGGAGGCTGCCTGCATCGGCGGCGGTGTAGATCAGCTCTGCGGTCTCGCCCGGAGCGACGACCAGTGGAGCAGGTTCGTCGCCGGCACCGTCGTGCATCGCTCCACCCATCGATGCCATCATGGCCATCTCCTCCGCATGCTCCTGCTGGAAGGTCGAATCCCCGATCACCGCCTCGTGGACAGCGCGCCCCTCGTTGCGGAACCGAAACCGAATGGTGTCGTCTGTGGCCGCGGTCTCTGTGACCCGCGCACTCCCGCAGGCGGCGAGCACCACGGCCGACAGCGTGGTCGCGGCCAGAAGGTGGATGCGGATGGATTTCATCGGATGGATCTCCTGTGGTGCGCGTCGATTTCGGCACAACCCTCGCGCCTCGGTGTGCAGATCGCGTGGAGACGGGGCGCACGCGCAATGGTTGGTCGTCAACCGAGTGAATGTTCGGTGTGGTGATCGGCCAAGCGTCGCTGCTCTGCCGCAACGGAACCGTCGCCTGATAGTTGCCGACGACGGCCCTGTGCGAGCGTCGCTGACGCCGGCATGACAGACACCGAATGGCCGCAGAGTCCAGGCGGAACTGCAGGGTCTCGTACCAGTACTTCTGTTCCGCAGCCGCGAACACGAACTCCGCGTCGCACTGCAAACACTGGCGATGCTCGTCAACGTAGGCGTAGCGGGGCTTTCCGCAACAGTAGATCTGCCTGGTGATGTCGCCTCGGATCGCTCCCTCGGGGAGCCTCGGCAGGAACTTCGGGTCGTAGGTCCAGACGTCGGAGGAAGACTCCCGGACCAACGGCACATCGCCGACGATCGGCAGCGTCACGATCTTGCGGGTTTGCCGAGGACGCCTCCGCTTACCGTCACGAGCTCCCCGATTCGTCTGCGCCATC
>VFMC01000236.1:3366-7659 GCA_006515795.1 Acidimicrobiaceae bacterium
GGGACAACCATGGAAGCATCACACGGCACGGCAGGCCCACCGGCGGGCGACCTTCGAGCGGTTCTCACCCAGCTGATCACCTCCGCCGAGACCCTCGCCGCGGTCGGACTTGCCTTGACAGCCCGCAGCGGCGACCTGGTGCTTCCAGCAGGCCTCGCCGACCGGGTGATGGCCGTCGCGACTGCGGTCGGAGGCGACCTCGACAACGTCGACGCGGCTCAGCTCAAGGCCATGGGTTCGCTGGCCCGGGCGATGCTCGCCCAAGCCGCAGCGTTCTCGGCCAACCCACAGGAACCCGCCGCCTGGGCCGTGACCGATCCTCTCGTCCTACAGATGCTCGGCCAGGCCAGCGCCGCGATCGGCCCGGCGATCCACGATCATGTCATTCCCCGCTACCGAGGTGTCGCCGACCGCCTGGCCGCGCCCGACGCACGCGTCCTCGACGTCGGGACGGGGGTGGGCGCTCTGGCTTGCGCGTTCGCCAACCTCTGGCCGGCGACGACGGTCGTCGGCCTCGACGTATGGCCCGCTGCATTGGACCTCGCCCGGGCCAACATCGTCCGGGCCGGGCTCGTCGATCGCGTCGAATTGCGCCAACAGGACGTTGTCACGCTCGCGGATGACGACAGCTACGACCTCGTGTGGTTCGCCGGCCCATTCATCCCCGAGTCCTCCCTCGATCAGGCCCTCGCTGCCGTTGCCAAAGCAACCCGGCCAGGCGGACTCGTCGTGTACGGCACCTTCGGTGGGGCTGATCCACTTCACCAAGCGCTCGCCGACCTCCGCGTGCTCCGTTCCGGCGGGCCGATAGTCACCGACGACGCGATCGGAGAGCGCCTGCGCGCCGTCGGATTGACCGACGTGGTGAACGTCGGCGCCGACATCGGACTGCCAGCCCGTTTCGTCGCCGCAAGGAGACCCCACACCGCTCATAGGTGATCGTTCAGCGGTGGCTGCCTCCGCTGAACGATCGGATCCGTCAGGATTCTGGTAGCGCGCTGCGGGCCGGCTTGGGACCATGCGCGGATGCGTCGCCTCGTGTCCTTGGCCACCGTTGGAGTGCTGTTGTCGTGCGGTGGTGACGACGACAGCAGCGCCACGGTTGCCACGCCGCTCGAATCGGGTTCGGGTGTGGCAGTCACGGTCGACGATCCACCGCTTACGACCTCGACGGAGCCCGCCGAGCCTCAGGCCACCGCGCCTCGCGCAACCGTCGCTGTGCCCGACACCACTGCCAGTGTGCCATCGCTCCCGACCGCGCCCTTCCTCGCCGCCGACCTGTTCGAGCCGCAGGTCGGCATCGCCGTGCCCAACGGCGAGAACGGCTCGTGGGACGACGTGTACACCGACCCTGGAGCGGTCGTGGTCGACAGCGCCGGTGTGATCCACATGCTGCACAACGGCTTCAACTCGTTCCCGGGCGAGGTGGGAGTTGCCTACTCGCGAAGCACCGATGGCGGTGTGACCTTCGAACGCCTCACCGATCAACCGGTGTTCGACTCCGCCCTCGCCGGCACGGAACACATCGTGCTCGCATCCTCGGTGCTGATCGACGACGACGGGTCATGGTCGCTGTTCTACTTCACGTGGGAGGCCGGGGTCTGGCCGGTCGCGCCTTCGCGCATCTGGCGCGCGACCGCTCCCGGGCCGCAGGGTCCATGGACACCGGATGAGGCCCCGGCGCTGGAACCCGGCGCCGCCGGTTCGTGGGACGACCTCGCGGTCCGGTCGCCATCGGTGGTGCACGACGAAGCAGGGTTCCACATGTGGTTCACGGGTGTCAGCGTCGGCAACGTCGGTGCGATCGGCTACGCGACCTCTGCTGATGGCACCACCTGGGAGAAGCGTGCCGAGCCGGTGCTCGGCGCCGGCCGGTCGGGCGAGTGGGACGCAGGCAACGTCCACCAGCCCCGTGTCACATCCGGTCCCGATGGATACGTCATGACCTACTCCGGCGCCCCACAGCTCGACAACCCGAACTCGTTCACCCAGCAGCATGGTTTAGCGGTCTCGGCCGACGGGATCGACTGGGTCCGCTCCGCCGAACCGCTTCTCACGGCGAGCCAGTTCCGCCGAAGGAACCTGTGGTTCTCGGCGATCGTGTGGACCGGCGAGGCCTACCTCGTGTTTCCGGAGGTCGGCAGCAACGGTTCGACCGACGTGTTCGTCGCCCGCCACCAGGGTCCGCTGTCCATCGGCGGCTGAGCGCCGAAGCGCTGACGAGCCTGCGACGGCGGCACACCGAACCAGGTCGCGAAGACCGAGGTGAAGTGGCTGTGTGACGAGAAGCCCCAGCGCTGAGCGACGGCCGAAAGGTCGTCGTCGAGCTCGTCGAATGCACCTAGCACCCGCAGCGAGTTGCGGTACTGGTGAACCGGAACCCCCGTCACCCGTTTGAACACGCGGCTCAGGTGTCCGGCCGAGGCGCCGAGCGAACGGGCCACCTGGTCGAGCGTCGCCGTCGTCGCCGGATCATCGTGCAAGTGGTCGAGGGCACGGTCGACCAAGCGCACATCCGCGGGGCGATGCACCTCCGGAGGGTCTGCGACCGACACATCGGCAAGCGTGGCGACTGCAGCCGACACCTCGGCCATTCGCTCCTGCACGGTGAGCTCGTCGACGGCGTGCGGAGCCATCAGCTCGCCGACCAACCGGCGAACGACCATCGCCAGGCGAGGCGCCAACGGCATGACGACGCGATCGGCTGCCGCTTCGTTCCAATCTCGCCCGAAGAACGTCTCGTACAGCGATGGACTTGGCACGAGGAAGTCGCATCGATCGACATCGTCGATCCACTCCACGACCGACACATCGCCTGCGGCGTACACGAGCACGGAGCCGGGCCCGATCACCCGCCGCTCCCCAGTTCGTCTCACCTTCAGCCCCAGCGTCGTGCGCGGAAAGACCAGCAACGGGTTGTCGAAGGGACGTGGCTCGGAGCGGAGACCGATCGCGTCGGAACGGAACACGCCGATCGCGCCTGTCTCGCCGAGGTACAACCGGCGCTCGTTCGATGCCACCGCGCCACCCTAGGTCGGCCTGTGTCGATGCTCGTCGGCGACCCCTGCCGAGGGGGCGGTTGCGATCAGCCGACGATCACGAACGCATCGCCGTCGGTGACCATGGCGACGAGTTCTTGCCCGGGCGAGGCGTACTCGGTCACCCGCGTGCAGCTCGCGCCCGCCGGCGGACGCGGGCCGACGATCAGCGGTCGCTCGGAGTAGCCCATGTCCGGAGCGATCATCGCATCGGTGCGAACCTCGACATGATCGCTCGGGGCCTGGCCCGAGGTGGTGCAACGAACGGTCTCGACCAGCAGTGCTCGCATCAGCACGTCGCGCGGCACGGGCAGCGCCCGGGCGGCCGGCGACAGGGCGCGTAGCCCGGGGTCGAGGCTGCGCACCTGACGCAGCACGAGCCGAGCTGGGTACGGCGTGGCCCGATCGACCAGCTTCGGCCACCCTGCGTCCATCGTCTTGAACTCGAAGTCGAGCACCACGGTCTGCACCAGCTGCGCGGCGGGGAGCGAGTCGTTCAGGCGGGTGCGCCACAACGCGGCAACGGCTGCCGCCTGGTCGAACAGCTCCAAGGTCGCATCGTCATCGAGCACCTGCTGATCATCAGGCAACAGCGTCGATCCGGCCAGTCGTTCGATCGAGACCCTGCCGTCGCGGCGTGTCACCCTGATCACTTCGGGCAGCTCGACCTCGTCGGGATCAGGGTTTGTGACGGCGACCGAGCCGGCCTGCACGTTGATCTCGAGAACAGCGTCGTCGGGGCGATCGCCCGGCAGGAACGTGAACGTGGTGACGCCATTGTTGCGCTCGAGCTCGTCATCGAAGCGGGCGTGCACGGTCAACCCCATCGCCCCGCTCAGGTGATCGATCCGCGCCAACCGACGCTCTTCGAAGGCTCGATCGTGGCGTCATGGTCGTCGGGATCGTCGAGCAGCTCGGGGTGGAGGTACCCGGTGTAGGACGTGTACAAACCGGCGCCGTTGAAGCCCTCGATGTCTTCGACCGAGCTCGACGACCGGAACCGCAGGCCGGTGGTGGTGTCGTACTGATCGTAGGTGCGGCTGAGCTCGGCCGCGATCTCCGCCATCGTGGTCGGCGCGATGGGTCGCGACTCGATGAGGGCCCGCACGCCGCCGGCGGCGAGCACCTCCCCGAGGGGGGAACCGGGTTGGTGGCGGGCCATGAACGCGGCTGCGAACTCGGCGTCGTCGTCTGACGGGAACAGGTCGACATAGTCGCCGTCGCCTTCAAGTGTGAGCCACCGCGCCCGCGGCGA
>VFMC01000236.1:7666-13572 GCA_006515795.1 Acidimicrobiaceae bacterium
GGGGTCGGCGATCGCCGCGGCCAAGGTGTCGCGGATGGGCGCGACGTGCTCGAGGTAGGGCCTCACGGTGATGGCCAACGGGTCGGGTGGCGGGGTCAGGCCCGGCGTCGACAGCAACGTGAGGAAGCCCGCGGACTTGCCGCCGATCACCGGTCTCCAGTCAGCGACCTCGGTCTCGGTCAACCCACCTTGGGACAGCTGCGCGACGAGGCTGGTGAGGTTCACCACGAGCGGCATGTCGGTGGTGTCCACGGCTGGCACCGCGACCGGGGACGCCTGCTGTCGAGCGGTCCACGCGGCGTATTGGTCGCGGCTGATCAACGCGATTTGCAACGACGACCCGCGCGTGATGACGATCGCATAGGCCCGCACCCGCGCTGCCTGACGCAACCCGGGATCGTCGTGAATGCCCGCCTGCGACGCATTGGGCATACCGCGGTTGCGAGCCAGCAGGTTGACGTGCGCGAGCGGCGTCTGCGGATCGGATGTGACCAGCGCGCTGGCGGGCGGCAACCAGTCGGGTACCCGCTCGGTGATGACGATGTCGTCGGCCGTCGCGTCGCCGAGCTGCGCGCCGCCCTCGCCGACGTAGAGCAATCGGCCGGCCGCGACACCCTCGCTGTACACCGCCACGGTGCCCTCACGGACCAGATCGCGGAAGCGCACGACGCGGTCGTGGTACGGCAGTCGCCCCTCCGCCATCTGTCGCGCGACGTCGTCGTGCTGCGGCGATCGCACCACCCACTCCATTCTCTCGCTCACCTCGTCCGGCAGCACCAGGGCCAGCCTCTCGAAGAACCGAGCGACGATCTCGGGGGTGACCGCGTCGGCATACTCCAACTCGATCAACCAGTGGTCGGGCCGACCGGCGACGGGATCGACGATGCGCACGATCGCGCCGACCCCGTAGGTGCGCGGTTCACCGTGGAGCGCGAGGTCGTAGAACGCCGAGGCGTAGAGACGCTCGCGGTTGAACTCAAGACCGAGGGGCAGGTCGGCGGACGGCAGCGATGCCGCCCACTGATAGATCTCATCGACCGTGGCGAAACGTCGCCCGTCGATCGGCGACACACCGACGCCCGGAACCGGCTGCCCGTTCAGCAGTCGGTAGTAGTACCACTCGTCGTGGAGGCCGTAGAAGTTGCCGTCCATCAGATGGGTGCGGGCAAGGTCGGGCGCTTCGGACGGACGGTGAAACTCGGGGATCGTGAACTTCATCGATGCCTGCCCCCCGACGCCGGTTCGCGACAACGCCATCAGCTCATCGATGCTGTCCACCCTGGGGACGGTGTGATCGTCGAACCCGTTCTCGTCGACGTACTTGGGTACGGGGAGCGCACCCGCGGGGATTGGTGCAGTCGACGTCGGAAGCGTCGATCTCGGCTCGGTGTGCTCGGGCGGCGGCACCACCGAACCATCGACGCTGGAGGTGACCGAGCCAGCGGTGGTCGCGCTCGGCGTCGAGCCGGCGTCGGGTGAGCAGGCCGCGCCGAGCGACGTGGCGAGAACGACGACGAACACGCGAGCGACGAGCCGGCACCGCCGAGGACCACCCATCGACCAAGTTGCGTCCGTCCCGGGTGGCATCGGCGTTGACGTTAGGCGTCACGACCGGCGAGGGGTCAGCGGGCCGGGCCGGCGCGCAGGAACCTGAGCGATTCGGTGTCGCCGGTGAGGGCGATGCGGCGCTCGGGAACAGGGTTGCCGGAGAGCTGGCTGCCGTGGCATCTCATCGCCGCTCGCTGGCGGCCGCGCTCGACCGGGAGCCGAACATGGATCTCGTCGGTGTTCCGCCCGACGAACGAGGCGTCGAACTCCGCGTTGAGGGTGTCGGCGACCCGACGGTCGATGGTCCATGCGAGCACGGGGAGGTCGAGCTCGTCGGCGACGACCATCGCCGCGGCAGTTGCCCGGATGTGGTCGGGATGACCCGTGATGCCACCCTCGTCGAAGACGAGGAGCAGACCGTTCAGGGCGGCCAGAGGCTGGATGGCGGCCGCAAGCGAGTCGAGGCCGACCGCGGTGAGGCCGCCGTCGGCGTAGCCGAAGCGATGGACTGCGCCGATGCCGAGCTCGGTGGCGGCCAACTCCAGTTCGCGGTGCCGTGTCTCGGTGAGATCGCCGTCGTCGGTGCGCAGCGTCGACGCTTCGCCCCGCGTGAAGCACACGAGGTCGATCGACGCTCCGCCAGTGATGAGTGTGGAGATCACCGCGCCGAGGCCGAAGCTCTCATCGTCGGGATGGGCACACACGGCGAGAACCTTGCCTGGCCAGTGGAACGGAGGCTCCATGGGGGTCAACGATGTCAGAACGTGACCGTCTTGTCGGCCCACATGATCCAATCGGTGACCTCGTCGAGCGTCGACCGCCGGGCGTCGGGTACGAGCATCGGGTCGAGGATCCCGCGAGCGTCCATGCACGTGCCACACAGGCCGACCTCGGCGCCATGACGGGCAGCGGACGTCAGCATCCGGTCCAGGTGGTAGTAGCCGTTCGGTACCTGCTGGTCGGCGATCGCACAACCGACGGCGTCGCCGAAGCAGAAGATGCGCACCTCGACGCCCTCGCGCTTGGCGAGGTTGCCGGCGAGACGCAGGCCGTTGTAGGCGCGTTCGTCTCCGTATGCAGGACCTTGCAGGATCACCAAGACCTTCATGACGTCTCCCAACGTGACTCATCTTGTTCAAAGATCTACTTGACAAGATAGCCGACGTTTCACACCTATTCAAACACTTCCTTGAACAGAGGATGCCCCGCTGTCGACCTCAGCTGCAACACGAATCGCACGTGTCGCCGCGCCACGCCTCGCGCCCTTCGCGCACAGCGAGCACCGCAATGCCGATCGCCGCGAGCGGGTCGGCCCACCACCAGCCGGCCACCGCGTTCAGCACGAGGCCCACGAGCAGGATCGCCGACAGGTAGGCGCACAGCTGCGTCTGGTTGCTGTCGGCCACCACGGCCGCACTGGCCATGGCCCGTCCGTTGCGCCGCTTGGCTTTCGCCAGCAGCGGCATCACGACCAGCGACGCGGTGGCCAGCACGATTCCGACCACGGAAGCATCGGACGCGGAGCGCGACAGCAAGTCGTACGACGACTGCACCACGACGTAGGCAGCAAGTGCGAAGAAGCTCACCGCGATCAGCTGCAAAGCGCGCCGCTCACGATCCTCCGGCGCCCCCTGCAGCTGCCACACGATCACCACCGCCGACATCACCTCGACGGTCGAGTCCAACCCGAACCCGACGAGGGCGATCGAGCTCGCCGCGAGCCCGGCCGCGATCGCCACCACCGCCTCGGCGACGTTCCATGCGATCGTGATCCACGCCAGCAGCCGGGCGCGCCGCACCAGCCACTCTGGAGCGGCGACGATCACGATGACGCGCCGATCTCCGCGAGCGCTGACTGCAGGCGCTGCGTAGCGTCGGCGTCGGTGCCGTCGATGGTGATCGTCCAGCGACCGAGCACCATCACCACGTCGGCGTCGAGCGAGTGGGCCGCCTCGTCGCGGTGCGCTCTGGTTGCATACTCGCGGGCGACCAGCGAGGTGTTCGGATCGTTGTTCTTGCACGTGCCGGCCTTGAGCTTCACATCGAAGCCGTAGACGAAGCCGCGCACCGAGGGCTCCTCCAAGCGGGTGACGGCGCAGATGCCGAGCCGCTCGGCCGCGACGATGTCGAAGAGCTCCTGGTAGCGGCGCGGCTCGAACGGCGCGGCGAACCCAGGATCTTCGACGCCGCCCTCCATCGACACCTCCGCGGCCTCGAACGGGAACGGGCAGCCGAAGTCGAGCATCTCGTCGGCGAGCGAGGGGTTCCACATCGCCATCGCCGAGTGGAAGTAGAGCTGGTCACATCCTGGCGTTGGTGGCAGGTTGGTGTGATCGTCGGCGGCGAACAGCGTCGTCGAGACGGCTATGTCGGATGGGATGCTCGCCGCGGTCCCCTCCCCCGCGGGATCGGAGGCTTCTCCACCAACGCTCTTCACGACCACGGCGATCAGCACCGCGACAGCAGCGGTGCCGACGATCGCTGCGGCGATCGACCAACCATCGAAGCGGGCTCGGCGTGACGGTTCCCGGCTCACCACGTCATGTCCTTGCACTCGTGACTTGTGCCGACCTCGACCTGCAGCGTGGCGTGGGCGAGCCCGAACCGCTCGGCGAGCATAGCGCGAGCCGTCGTGAGCACGGCTTGGGTCGATCCGTTGTCGGTCACCGCGACGTGCGCGGTCAACACATCCATCTCGCTGGTCAGCGTCCACACGTGAAGATCGTGCACGTCGGCCACTCCGTCGATGCCGGCGAGCGACCGATGCACGTCGTCGAGGTCGATGCCATCAGGCGCAGCCTGGACGAGCACCCGCAACGCTTCACGGCCGAGACGCAAGGCGCGCGGCAGGATGAACAACCCGATGCCGGCGCCGACGATGGGATCGACCAACCCCCAACCCGAGGCCCACATCACGATCGCCGACACGATGACACCCACGGAACCGAGCGCGTCGGCGACGACCTCGAGGTAGGCGCCGCGCACGTTCAGGCTCTCGTTCGCGCCACGGCGGAGCAACAAGAACGCGACGAGGTTCACGGCAAGGCCGACGACGCCGACGACCAGCACCGGGACCGACGCGACGTCGGGCGGGTCATCCACACGGAGCGTGGCTTCGACCAGAACGTAGGCGGCGACAGCGAAGAGCAGGATCGCGTTCGCCAGCGCGGCGAGGATCTCGAGGCGGTAGAGGCCGAACGTGCGATGTCGTGCGGCCGACGCGCGGGTGGCCGCGCCGATGGCTGCCAGCGCCATTCCGAGTCCGAGCGCGTCGGTGGCCATGTGCCCGGCGTCGGACTGCAGCGCCAGCGACCCGGTGGTGACGCCGACGACGACCTGGACCACGAGAAATCCGACGATCAGGAGGAACGACACCCGAAGCCGGCCACTGTGGCGGGCTCCTGCGCGCACGTGGCCGTGGGCGTGATCGTGGCTCATCAGCGACCCCGCTCCCGATGGCGCACATGTTCACGGCTGAGGTTGAGGAGCATGCGGACGTGCTCGTCGTCGAGGCTGTAGTACATCATCCGCCCGGAACGGCGGGCACGCACGATGCCTGCCGCGCGAAGCCAGCGAAGCGAGTGCGACACCGTGGATTCCGTCGCGCCGACGACGGCGGAGAGATCGCACACGCACAGTTCACCCACTTCGAGCAGCGCGTACAGCAGACGCGTGCGGGTGGGGTCGCCGAGCACCCGGAACCACTCCGCCATTCGATCGGTCTCGTCGATCGCCGGCATCAGCGAGCGAGCCACCTCGACCCGCTTGCGGTCGATGACCGAGACCTCGCACATGTCGACGTCGGCAGCGTTGGCGGTGATCATCGTTCGGCAACCATCGCACATATGCACATAGGTTCAAATGTTTGTCTATCGCCGTCGGGCTTGTCAAGGGACCTCCGCGTCACCGTGGGCCCCTAGTGCCCTGATCGAGCCTGAACTGCGGTCGACGTCAGCCGCCGAGCGGTCGCCCCGCCACCCGAGTCCCCAGCCGTCACCCGAGTCGCTCGTGCACGCCCGAGGGCTGTGGTCACCCCAGGGTCGCGCCAAACCCTCGCCCGGGCCTCGGGTGCGGTCGAAGCGTCCCCCTGGTCAGGCCGGCAGCGGCGCTCCGGTGATCACGAGCTCGGTGAAGCCTCCGCAAGCCGGGTCCTCGGCGCCCGAAAAGAACAACTGGACCACGGAGCCGACCACATGTGGCGACACCCGCACGTCCGGGTCCGGGGTTCCGCCAAGATCGACGGTCTGGTCGAACACGGCTTGGTTCTCGGAGTCCAGGATCACGATCCGCACCGACGCGAAGCCGAAACCCTGCCGCACCGACAGGTCACCGTTGGTGCCGTTTCCGAAGATATCGAC
>VFMC01000237.1 GCA_006515795.1 Acidimicrobiaceae bacterium
GACCGCGAGCATCCAGTCCCCGACGTTGTTCACCGTGCCGCCGACGAGCACGAGCGCGAGATCGCGGTTTCGCCACGGCGAGTGCCCAACAGTGACGGAACCCATCGCCGAACGCTAGCCAAGCCAGGGACCGGCTCCCGCTCGATCAGGATGACCTTCCGGCGAGCACGTGGAACCCGCCCGCGATCCAGCATCGCGAGCGAGACGAGGGCGAACAGCGACGCTCACGTTCGTCGGTCGAGCACCGGTCGGTGGGAATGGGACGATGTGTCACCAGCGGGTCGGGTCGAGGAAGTGTTGGAGGTTGTTCCACGCTTCGTGTGTGTCGTCGGTCTGATCGTGGGCCCGGCGGAAGTCGCTGATGTAGATGGCGATCTCGCTGAGGTCCCACTTGAGGCGGTACAACTCGATCGCATCANNNNTCGACGCCGATGCCGGTGAGGTCCTCGTACTGGATGGACACCGATGGTTCCTCGCCGACGAGGTCCCACAGGTCGCGTTCGGGCGGAGCGATCAGCGCGGTGTCCCAGTCGACGAGCACGACGCCGCGATCGATGGTGATGGTGTTCGCGGGGTGTGGCTCGCCGTGGGTGAGCGCGAACCGCGACGGCTGGGAGCTCGCGGCGGCGGCCAGTGCGTCGTATTTGTCGAACGCGTGCACCATGGCGTCGACGTGCCGCGCGAGCAAGCACCGGGCGGGTTCCGCGAACGGGCCGAACGTCCACCGGTCCTCGAGCTGGGAGCACGCGGCATGGAGCGCGGCGCGTCGGGGGATCGAGAACGTGTCGGTCAATGCCCATCGGCGACACGACGTCGGTGCGCGATGCAGCGTTGCGAGATGGCGAACGACCGAGTCGCGGTGCGCAGCGTCGGAGTAGTTGCCGTAGTCGTAGGTCTCGCCATCCAGGTTCGGGTAGACGGCCACGACGTATCGGTCGCCGATGTTCGCTGCGATGCGGTCATCGTTCGTTCGGATGGGCGCCACCACGAAATCGAAGCCGGCGTCACGCAACGCCGCCGCCGTGGTCAGCGCGGCAATGAGACGCTCGCGTGTTTCCAGCAATAGCTCGCTGGGCTCGTGGCACTTGGCCACGAGGTCGTCGACCGTCACGAACCAGCTCGCCGACGCCGTCGTGGCCCGCCAGTGATGGCTCCCGAATCCGACCGCGAGGTAGTCGAGGTCCACCACCCCGAGACCCCAACCTTCGGACAGCATCCGCACGACGTGGCCGCCGGTGAGCGCGACAGGTGCACACCCGGCAGTCGCCGCTCACCGTGGTGAACGTCGAGAGCGGCTATGCCCGTCGCCGTCCGCTGGGCTCATGCCAGCGGCACGGGGCGAAGTAGTCTCAGCCGTGGGGCGTCGTCGGTCTCTGCGAAGGCGTTGGTGGTGCGGAGGTCGGCTTCGGCGGTGTCGTGGGTGGTCCAGTCGATCTGGGCGGAGTAGTCGTGGAGGAAGCGCAATGCCTTGACGTAGACGCTTGGGTCGTCGTCGCGACTAAGGCGTCTGAGCGCGCTGAGGTAGTCGGTGCGGAACCCAGTGGGCACGATGATTTTGGACTGTTGGCCGCGTACGAGCTCGGCATTCATCATCACTCGCGCGATTCGGCCGTTGCCGTCGGTGAAGGGGTGGACCTCGGAGACGAGGAACATCGTGTAGACAGCGCGTTCCCAAGCGGTGTCGAGCTCGGCGAGCCGACGCCAGCCCTCGCGCACGGTTCCTTCGACGAGGGCAGGGTCGACGAACAGGATCATGCCGGCCTGGTTCGGCAGCGTCTTGAACACCCCGGCGATCGCCGGTCTCCCACCCATGAGCGTGGCGTGGCGAGACCGCAGAATGCCGAGGAACTCGTCGGGGTTTGTCGCGGTTCGGCTCATGTCCTCGTGGTCGGCGACGATGGCGTAGGTCCCGAGGATGTCGTGGCTGTCGGCCGTTCGGTTGGCGACCAGTGCTCCGTCGAAGACGATGGACTTTGCCTCGTCGACGGTGAAGGTGGTGCCTTCGATGTAGTTGGAGAAGTAGGCCTCCCAGAACGCCTGCACCGTGAACGATGTCGAGCTGGGGGCGAGGCCGTGGCGTGACTGGGGTGCCGCCGAGCGCAGGGCGACGATGAGCGCGTCGAAGCGTTCGATGCGGTCGGGGTCGAACGGGAGTCCGGCCTGGCGCGCGGCGAGCGGACGGTTCGACGTCGGGATCTGCTGGCTGCCGATCGCTGCGCCGATCTTGCGCCTGAGCGCAGCGATGCGGTCGGGAGTGACCTCGAGCTGTGGTCCGAGCCGCTCGGCCTGTCGCCGATACTCGGTGAGTCGCTCCTCGCCCTCGAGTCTGCAGAGCCGTTCGATCCAGGCATCGATCTGGTGGTCGTCGAGCCTGCGTCGTGGGCGGCCACCGCGTGAGCGGGAGGGTCGCATGTTCTCGGCGAGCGCTCGCGCTCTTGATGCCTGCCAGAGTCCGCCAGGCAGTTGGAGGTCGCCGTCGAGGGGACCGGCACCGCGACGCGCGAACACTTCGAGACCGGGCAGCGCGAGCTCGCGTGGGCGGCCGTCGCGCGACAGGTACAGGTAGCCATCGACCTTGCCGCCGGTCAACGCGGAGCGGTCGGTGATCACCGCGTCGGGAAACTCGTGGCCGACGATCGTGTGCCAGTGGCGAGCGACGACCGCCTCGGGACGGCCCGCGGATCTCTCGGGTGTGTACGTATTTAGCGTACCCTCAACCGGGGAAAGTCGGAAATATGAAGATGGTTGGGGTGTGCTCGGCCGGAGTCTGCGACCACGTCGGAGGCCGCCCACGAAGGCCGTGTCCAAGATCGCGGCGATGTGCCCGGGGACGGGGCTTGTGCGTGCGGCCGGTCCGTGTCACACTTAACCAGTGAGTAAATTAACCATTAGGCAAAGCAGCGGTCGATGACGACAGCGATCGACGACACCCGACTTGACGCAACCTTTGCCGCGCTGGCCAACTCAACAAGGCGAGCGATCCTGGCGCGACTCGCGCGGGGAGCCGCGACCGTCAACGAGCTCGCAGAACCGTTTGACATGACGCTTCCCGCCGTCTCGAAGCACATCAAGGTGCTCGAACGAGCTGGCTTGGTTCGTCGTGGTCATCGGGCGCAGTTCCGGCCGTGCGCCATCGAGGCTTCGCGGTTGCAGGAGGTGTCGACATGGGCCGACCAGTACCGGTCGATCTGGGAGTCGCGCTTCGATCAAATGGACATCTACCTCACGCAGCTTCAAGCGCCGCAAGGCAAGAAGGGAAACCTATGACCATCGCCAACGAACCGACGAACTCGGTAGTCATCGAACGGAACTTCAGCGCGCCGATCGGGCTCATCTGGAAGATGTGGACCGACCCCGAGCACTTCAAGTCCTGGTACGGCCCGAAGGGTGCCACCATCCCCATCGCCGACTTCGACGTCCGTGTGGGCGGCCACCGTTTCGTGGGCATGGAGATCAATACTCCCAACGGCGCGATGCAGATGTGGTTCACCGGTGTTCACCTCTCGGTTCTCGAGCCTGACCGACTTGCCTACTCCGAGGCGATGTCCGACGAGAACGGCAACGTGCGATCACCGGAATCGATGGGCATGCCCGAAGGGCACCAAACGACCACCGAAGTTCGCGTTGAACTCGTCCAGACAGGTGACCGAACCAAGATGCTGCTCACCCACGTCGGCATCCCCGCGGGCTCGCCCGGTGAGACGGGCTGGAACATGGCATTCGACAAGCTGACGACCTACGTTGACACCCAAGCAAACAGATAGGGATAGACGGGGGCAACGCGCCGTGTCGCAGGCAGATCAGAACCGGTTCTGGGATCTCATCGACGAGTTGCGGATCACCGACTCCCGCGTTGAAGAGGGCACGATCATGGGCGGGCGTTGCGCGCGCGTCTCGGGAGAATTCCTCGCTCTCGTCGACTACAAGGACTCGGGCCTCGTGGTGAAGCTCTCGCGCTCACGAGTCGACGCACTCATTGCCGAAGGCGTGGGGCGTCCGTTCGCGCCGGCCGGCAGGGTGTTCCGCGAATGGGTCGCCATCCCTTACCACCACCGACGGCGCTGGCGAAAGCTGCTCGCCGAGGCAGTGGAGTTCGTCGCCCCTCCGGACGCTGTCGCGTAGCGCGCACCGGGTGGTCGATTGAGACCGACTACCTCTGTTGCGAGTGGAGTTGGCGGGATCGCGCAGCCTCAGACTCTGATCATTCCGACGGAGGACATTCGGCGTTCGGTGAGGAGCGCGGCCAGGTCGTCGATGTCACTGGTGAGGAGGACGTCATTTGGCTCGCACACGAGGGCGAGAGCAGCGTCGTGGACATCGTCTCGTCCGGTGGCGGCAAGCAGGAGTCCCGCAGCTTGGGCGAGTTCGACGGTGAGGGAGCGGACGTCGACGCCCTTCAGTGCTTGAGCGACACGTGCCTGACGGGCGGGGCGCCGCCATACCTGCCCGACTATCCCGGCGTGGGTCAGGATCTGGTGTTCGGATTGGTGAGCGATGGCGAGGCGGGCCCACATAGATCTGTCGTTCCGGTCGAGGGCAATGAATGCACCGGCGTCAAGGACCAATCTGCTCACGCGACCGAGGACGCCCTCTTCTTGGTTTGTGGGCGCACCGTCTGCTTCCGGTCGGCTTCTGCCTGCCGGTTCAGTTCCTCGTCGGAGAACACGCCGAACTCGGCGGTGTAGGAGTCGACGGCCGCGGCGAGCGCGTCTTGTCGTTCGAGCTGGTCGAGGCGTTGTGCGAGGGCGTCCTGCAGGATGCCCGAAACGTTCAAGCGTGCAGTTTGTGACTTCACCTTCTCGTACAACTCATCGGGGAGGTAGACCTGCATCTTCGGCATGCGGCTAACTATACACCCATCGCTCCCGAGCGGGCCGTACCTGTTTGCGCGGTCACCCGTCGATGGGGTCGTGAAGGGTTGCACGGACGTATATCCGTCATTGCGACGTGTATATACTCTCCTGGTGACCAAGCGATTGATCGACGTCGATGACGATGCGCTCGATGCGGCCCGCGCCCGCCTCGGCACCCGCACGATCAAGGACACCGTCAACGAAGCCCTCCGCCGCGCCGCCGATCAACGCAGCACCCAACTCGCGAGCGCCCTGTCATTGCTTGCGGATGCGGACCTGGACGACCGCTCCGCGGCGTGGCGCTGATGTTCCTGCTCGACACGAGCGTTCTCACGCCGGCGAATCGAAGAACTCGACGGCGAAGGCTTGGCGCGCACGACCATGACCGATCTCGAGATCGGCTACTCGGCGCGCAACGGGGACGAGTGGGACCGTCTCCTCGTGGCACTCGGAGCGTTCCGCCGAATCGATGTTGAGGAACATCACTTCGATCGCGCACAACAGGTCCAACGCGAACTTGCCGCTCGGGGACTGAAGGGCCGCAAGGTGCCAGATCTCCTCGTCGCGGCGGTCGCCGAGGCCACGTCGCTCACGGTCTTGCACTACGACGCAGACTTCGACCACATCGCAACCGTGACCGGGCAACCGACGCAATGGATCGTCGAGCGCGGATCGATCGACTGAGGCAACTCATCACGACCGGGTCCGTCCGCAGCGCGACAGCCGCTCGACATCGCTCCATGAAGTCACGACCGAGTCCCGGTCGACGGCTTCGAGCTCAGATCTGATGACGCAACCAGCTCGGTGCTCCACAACGACCGGTTCGAGCTGACCGTGTTCCGGCGTCGCGTGCAGGGGCCTCGCCCAGCCATCGGTCTCACGTCGACATGGGATGCGCAGCCCGGCGCTGTGGTGCTCGTCGAAGTCCGGCAACGGTAAGGCGCAGTCCTGACCTCTTCGTTGCGCTCTTGACATTGGCTGCTGGGTTTGGCACCGTCTCGTGTGGAACGCAGCGCGAACACCACGCTCGACCATTCGCACCGGGGCCGATCCGTGTTCGGCATCGCCATGGTCGCGGCGCTGCTGCTCGGCGCGTGCAGTGAGGGCTCGAAGAAGGCGGCGACGGCGACCTCGGGCTCGGACGAAACGGGTGGTTCACTCGACTTGCCGGAGCCAACGACGGAGATGGACTTCGACTCGGCGACTTCTCTCGCCGCCGCCGAGGCCGAGATCGCCACCGTCAACGAGCTACGCGTCGACGCGGGCATCGCGGATCTCCTCGATCCCGTCGGTGATGCGGTGCTCGCCGACGTCGATCTCGCGCGGACCGAGTTCGCGGAGTCGCAGCTTCCGCTGATGGTGACTGAGCTCGGTGTCGTCCTGGACGCAGGTGATGCCGAGCCGAGTGGCTTGTTGCGACCCCTCCAGTCGAGCACACCTCCCGGACAAGGATGGACCGGCAGCCTCGTGGGGCAGGCATCGACCACCACGACGATGTCGATGGCCATCATGACCGTGCTCGTCGAGCGAGCGGACGAGACAAATGAAGGGAGGGTGGACCGGAACGAGACGTACCGCAAGGAGCCGGCGGCGGGATACGAGGAGACCATCAACATCCACCACCAGATGTCGGTGCGCACCGGCCAGGGTCACGCCACCGGGACGGTGCAGATCGGCTCCACCGACACGCTGTCGAAGGATGGCACGCCGGTGGCGACGTTGGTTGGCAGTGGCCGTGGCGAGTTCGAGCTCAACGCCTGCCCCGACGAAGGCGGCATCGGCGCCGGCACCTACCAACTGACATGGACCGAGGAGCTGACTCGGAACGGATCGACGGGCGCCGGAACCGCGTATTCGGTCTCCGCACCCTTCCGCATCGTCGTCGGCGACGATGCAAGAATCCAGCGGATCGAGTCGACGCAGAGTTACGCCAGGGGAGCCCATGGCCCCGGCACGCCGGGCGGTTCGCCGTCTGGACCCTTCGACTGGGGAGTGACAGCGACGATCCCCGTCACGTACAGCCGCGACGGGACTCGTTCAGCGAACTACGACGCCGAATCACATCAGTCGAACAATGCGACGGACTCGCAGATCGTCGGCGTGATGATCGGCAACGCGATGGTCGACCACTTCCTCCTCGAGATGGCGAGGAACGCCGAGTCGCTGTGGCGCTCTGGCAAGTGCATCGAGCTCACCACGGACGAGGAATCTCGCGACGTGGATCCGGGCGAGGTCGTCGAGTTCGATGTCACGAGCAAGGGAAAGTTCGATGGAGCGGAGATTGCGGCGCCGATCGTGGCGACCCTGGACGGTCCGAAGACCGTTGACCCGGCGGGCAGGGCGCAGGACCCACCGGCTCACGTGAAGTACACGGCGGGCTCTGAGCCCGAGGAACTCGGCAAGGTGAAGGTCGAGCAGACGAGTCGGCGCGGCATCGGTCGCAAGACGCTCGAGTTCAAGGTCAAGAAGCGAGACCTGCAGATCGCCATCTCCGTCGACTACACGGCCACCGGAGGCCTCGCACAGGTTGTGGGGCACATCGATCTCCCGCCGACTGCGCTGCAGCGCGCCGCCGAATCGGGCACGTACATCGCGACGGAAGCAATTGCGCACATCACCGCGACGCTGTCGCTGCCGGAGTTTTGCACCATGACCGTCGACGAGGATGTGGTCCTCACCATCACTCTCGATCCGACCACCACCGAGGAGACGGTGACGATGAACGTACAGCCGGACGTCGGCGCATCGGAGAACGTTTCGGTGTGTGGAGTCGTGTCGCTACCGAGCATCTCCGTGTTCGGCCTGGACGTGTGGGCCTTCTCGCTCGTGTCCAAAGCCGTGATCATCGGTGAGGCGACGACCGTTCCCTCGTCGACGCCTGCGCTGGTAGCAACGAGCATCATCACGATCACCGAGCGCGAGAACCCCTGACGTTGTCGATGTCGTCGAGCGTGTAGCGCCCGGGTGTCCGCGTGGAGCGTCCCTGGCCGCGCAGGTCGACCACGTGCGCGTGGAAGTGTTCCGCCGCGCCTACATCCTTGCGTTCCGCAGCGGAGACAGTGTGGCGGCCGAGCGGGAGCTCGGGTTCACGCACAGCCACAACGACGGATCCGACGTGCTCGACGGGGTCGGTCGTCAGGGCGCGTGACCCCCACCGCGAACAGCGCTTCCAACCGCACGGCCAGGCCGCCTCGGCTGTTGGTAGGCATGGCCGCGATCCGCGTGTACGCATCGCGCTGCAACTGCTCGAGTCGTGCCGGCGTGATCTGCTCCAGCACCCCGCGCAAGCTGTAGGACCACTTCCATGCCCACCACTCCTCGGGGCCAGCGAGGGTGACCTCGTGGTGCACGGACTGTACGACGACGTCGTCGAAGCCGCCATCGAGCAGCAAGGCCTCGAGATCGCTTGCTTGATCGAATGGTCGCCGGACGGCTCGACGCTCGACGACGAGGTCGCCGAACAGTTCGTCCTCCCACGACCAGCGTTCGTCCTCGCCACCCCATGTGGAAACGCCGAGCGTGCCGCCCGGTGCGAGCGCACGCCGAAATCCGGCCACGGCAGCTTCGGGATGGGGCAAGAAGAAGACCCCGAATCCGCACAGGACCACCGAGAACGCTCCTTCCGGCACGTCGAGGTTCTCTGCGTCCATCACCTGGATTCGCGCCGAGATGTCGGCGGCGTCAGCACGTTGGCGAGCAAGGCGCACCATCTCCGGTGACAGATCAACACCGACGACACTGCCATCCGATCCGACTCGGGCGGCGGCCGGCATCAGGATCGCGCCCCGCCCACATCCGACATCGAGCACAACGTCACCTGGTTTGACGCCGACGACATCGACCAAGCGAACCCCGAAGTGGTCGTGGTACGAACCGGCGACGTCGTCGTAGCTCGACGCAGCACGATCGAAAACACCAGACACCCACGCCTTCGCCTCGTCATCTCGTTCCATGACGAGAGTTTCGCGCTTGCCGAGGCGTGCTCTCGCCCGTGAGTCTTGACAGAGGGGCCAGCGCGGACGCGATAGTCCCTTGACGGTGACCGCTCGCCAGTCGCGTTGTCGACCGCCGGCAGTTCGCGACCACCGCGGGAACTCCGAGTTCCGCGAGCAGTGAATAGAGGCGGACAGCGGCGTGCAAGGCTGGATGGGTGGATC
>VFMC01000238.1 GCA_006515795.1 Acidimicrobiaceae bacterium
AACGGCGCGACGGAGCCGCCGACGCGCGCCGCGAGCGCGATGGCCCGCTCGTGCGTGCGGTTCACCACGGTGATGTCGGTGGCACCGGCGCCGACGAGTGCCACGGCGACCCCTTCACCCATCTCGCCGGCGCCCACCACGAGCACCCGCCGACCGGCGACCCCGCCGAGGTGCTCGCTCACCATGTCGACAGCGGCACTGCTGACCGAGGCCGTCGAGCGGCTGATCGCGGTCTCGGTACGAGCCCGCTTGCCGGTCTCGAGCGCATGACGGAACAGCAGGTTCAGCGTTGCCTTGGCGCCGCCCTCGGCCTGGGCCAGTTCCCAGGCGCCACGAACCTGTCCGAGGATCTCGGTCTCGCCGAGCACCGCCGAATCGAGCCCGGCCGCCACCTCGAACAGGTGTGCCACTGCTGCCGCGTCGTGCTGGCTGTAGAGGTGCGAGTGGAGCTCGTCGGGGTGGAGGTCGCCGACCTCGCAGAAGAAGTCGCGGATGTCGGCGTATGCCCCGTGGAAGCGCTCGGCCACGGCGTACACCTCGGTGCGGTTGCAGGTGCTCAGCACCACCGCCTCGCGCACGTTGAGGCGCGAGACCAGACCGGCGATCGCTTTTGACAAGTCGGCGGGGGCGACGGCGACGCGCTCGAGCAGCGACAGGGGTCCCGTGCGATGGTTGACACCGATGACGACGATCGACATACCCCTCCGACCTTACGCGCTCGCGCTGCGCTGACCGGCAGCGCCCCCTACCGAGCGCAGCCCTCCGGTGGTGGCTTTGCGCTGCTCGTGGTAGCTGAGGATCTGCAGTTCGACTGCGAGATCGACCTTGCGCACCTCGATCGATCGTGGCACCGACAGTACCACCGGGGCGAAGTTGAGGATGCTGGTGACACCCACCGCCACGAGCCTTTCGGCAGCCTCTTGCGCGGCCGACGTCGGGGTGGCGATGACGCCGATGTTCACCCGTCTGGCCTGCACGATCTGGGCAAGTTCGTCGATGTGCCGCACCCGGACGCCGCCGAGCACCGATCCCACCTTGGCCGGGTCGATGTCGACGACGCCGGCCACAGGGAATCCTCGCTCGCCGAAGCCGCCGTAGCCGGCCAGCGCCTGACCGAGGTGGCCGGCGCCCACGATCACGACCGGCCAGTCGTGGGTGAGGCCGAGCTCGCGGCGGATCTGGTACACGAGGTAGGCAACCTCGTATCCCACCCCGCGGGTTCCGTAGCTGCCGAGGTAGCTGAGATCCTTGCGGACCTTGGCCGCGTTGGCCCCGCAGAGCTCGGCGAGGCGGTCCGACGAGATGCACTCCACCTCGAGCTCGGCCTGCTCGCTGAGGATCCGCAGGTACACCGGCAGGCGTGCCACGGTGGCCTCAGGAATCCGACGACGCTGGCGTTCAGACGGCATGTACATCAACGTTAGGCACTCGTGCACACGTTCACAAAGCCCAGAGCCAACTTTGTCGGTCTCGACGGGCTGGGCCGGTTGAGACCGACAAAGTTGCGGAGTGGCGGGGTCAGATGAGCTCGCGGCGCAGCAGCTTGCCGCTGACGTTGCGCGGGAGCTGGTCGACGAACAGCACCTTGGTGGGGCACTTGTAGCGAGCGAGGTGATCTCCGACCCAGCTGATGAGCTGCTCTTCGTCGAGATGAGTTCCCGGCCGGGCGACCACGAACGCCTTCACGGCCTCGCCGGAATGCGGATGCGGAACACCGATGACACCAACCTCGGCCACGCCCGGATGATCGGCCAGCACCTCTTCGACCTCGGCCGGGTACACGTTGAAGCCGCTGACGATGATGAGGTCCTTGGCCCGGTCGACGAGGTAGAGGTACCCGTCGTCGTCGACCGTGGCGATGTCGCCGGTGCGCAGCCAGCCATCGGCCGTGAGCACCCGGGCGGTCTGGCCTGGTTCGTCGAGGTAGCCCTGGAACACGTTCGGACCACGCACCCATATCTCGCCGGGGTCGCCGTGGAGCGCATCTTCGCCTGCCTCGTCGACCAGCCGCACCTCCATACCGCGCAGCACCTTGCCGACCGATCCGATCTTGCACGGCATCCCGGCCGAGCTGGTGACCACAGGCGACGCCTCGGTCAGGCCGTAGCCCTCCGAGATCTCGAGCCCGAACCGGTCGGTGAGATGACGCATGGCCTCTTCGGGCATCTTCGCCGCGCCCGTGAGCGCCAACCGCACCGAGGCGAAGCTGTCGGCCGGCGCATCGTCGAAGTGGCTGAACGCCAACCACAGCGGAGGCGCACCGGGCAGCACCGTGACATGCCGGTCGCGGATGGTGTCGAGCGCCGTCGACGGATCGAACCTCTGAACCAGCACCACCGTGGCGCCTCGGGCGAGAGAGAGGCCGAGCACCACGTTGAGCCCGAAGATGTGGAACATCGGCAGAACGCCGTAGACCACGTCGCCGGCGTCGATTCGGGCCGAGGCCGACTCCCCCTGCTCCAGGTTGGCCAGCAGGTTGCCGTGACTCAGCATCGCCGCCCGCGGCGAGCCGGCGGTGCCGCTGGTGAACATCAGCACGGCGAGGTGCTGCTCGTCGACCTCGACGATGTCGACCGGTGCGCTCTCGAGCAACGATGTGAGCGACACCGCACCCGGCAGATCGTCGTCCTCGGTGGCAACGACGGTGGCGACCGAGGGCACCGCAGCACGATCGACCGCCAGCCAGGCGTGGCGCGCCGCGGGTTCGACGATGACCGCCTTGGCCGAAACGGTGGCCAGTTCGCGCTCGATCTCCGGTGCCGGGCTGGACGGGTTGAGCGGCACTGCGACGGCGCCGAGACCGATGGTGGCGAGGTACGAAACGACGAAGTAGCGCCCGTTGCCGCACAGCAATGCGACCCTGTCGCCGGCCCCGATGCCCTGTGCCGCGAGGCCGCCGCGCACGTTCCCCACCTGCTCGCGCAGGGCTCCATAGGTGGTCTCACGCCCGCGGCTGATGAGTGCCACACGATCGGCGTCGTGGTCGTCGATGAGATGAGCGAGATTCACAGTGCCCCCTGAGCGGATGCTCCACCCGCCGAGCATCGATGCTATCCGAACCAACCGTTTCACGACTCCAGACCCGAGACCCTCGCGCGAGGCCGACCGCGGGCTACAGGCGCAGCAGCGCGACGATGCCGGAGGCAAGGATGGCGGCGAGCAACAGACCGAGGGTGAGCGTGGTGGCGGGGCGCACAGGCTGCACGCTACCGGTCGCCACGACCACGTGGCCGGTGGTCAGCGGCGCGAGGGACGCAGATCGACCGGGCTGGCGACATGGCCGATCGCAGGGTCGGCCACCAGCGGGTCGCCCAGCGGCTCGAGCAGCACCTGGTCGCCAGCGGCAATGCCGAGTTCGTCGGCAGCCGACCTTCTGTCGAGCACCAGCGCGAGCAGCCCGTGCGGATCGACCACCAGACCGACCGCGCCGACGCCGACGGCGGCGAAGGTGCGCTCGAGCGAGGCCACACGCACCGTGGGCGCACCCTGCCCGGACGCATTGGCGAGGTCGCCGACGGACACCCGCAACCTGTCGCCGACCGCGGTGGCCAGCGCACTGATCTCATCGGGGCCGAGGTTGAGCTGGCAGTTGCCGAAGCGGTCGACCCACAGCACCTCGCACAAGATGGCATCGCCGTCGTTGCGCGGCAGCGGCACCACACCCGGTACGAGCGCATCGGCGTCGACGAGGTTGCCGAGGTCGGCCAGATCGACACCGTTGCACAGGTGGGCGGCGGCGGGGGCGAGCACGTCGCGACCGGCCGAGGTGGCACCGGGTGAGCCGAGATGGAAGTCGGGGTTCGACAGCACGACGGCGCGACCGGCGCCGCCGGCCATCGACACCGCCGGGGCGAGCAACCCGTTGTCGGGGCCGAC
>VFMC01000686.1 GCA_006515795.1 Acidimicrobiaceae bacterium
GCCCGACATGCATCTCGCGGACCGGCGCCACGATGGCGACACCCCATGCCGGGTTGTCGCTGTTCTCAACCGTCGCCGTGAACTGCCGCGACGAACCGGTGGCTACCAGGGCCGCGGACGGCGTCACCATGACCAGGACATCCGGCGGTGGGCGAACCAGCGTGATCGTCACCGCGGCGCGGCTCAGCGTGTCGAAGTGACTGCGGGCCCACACCTGCACGACGGGCGGATCCGGCAGGTAGTCGGGACTCAGGTAGTACCCACCCGATGTGACGCGGCCGGAACTTGGTCCCGGCGGTTCGAGAAACCACTCGACGCCCGTATCCGGCGCACCCTGGGCCGAGCTGGTGAGCTGGATCGAAGCACCGAGCACCACCGTGGCCTCGGTCGGCGACACGACAACCGTGACTGGCCCGGTCAATTGGACCGAGGCCGTGCCGCTCAACGTCGGATCGACCACGCTGGTGGCTCGAACGACAGCCGTCGGCGGCTCCGGCAGCGTGGCAGGCGCCGTGAATAGGCCGTCGACCGAGATCGTGCCATGCGTGGCGTCGTCGTCGAGACTCCAGGTGACCGACTGGCCCGGGGCTCCGAAGATCCGTGCCGTCAGCTGGGCCGTGCGATTCACGGGGAGTCCGAGCACGTCGGGAAC
Organism: Acidimicrobiaceae bacterium; assembly: GCA_006515795.1. GTDB lineage: Bacteria > Actinomycetota > Acidimicrobiia > Acidimicrobiales > Ilumatobacteraceae > VFMC01. Next base: position 653 of record VFMC01000686.1, read on the forward strand.
GATCTCCACCGAGATCCCGTCGACATGGACGAGGACATCCGTGAACTGGCCGGGATCGGCCGCGCATCGGGCAATCAATCGGACCACGATCGGATCCGGAAGGTGCGAGGGGGCCGTGTAGTTCCCCTGCGCATCGACGCTTCCCAGGCTGCCGGGTTGTGCCGTCCCCTCGTCCACGCTCCAGAGGACGCCCCGCTCAGCGGCACCGACGACGATGGCCGAAACCGTGACCGACTCTCCAGGCCCGACATGCATCTCGCGGACCGGCGCCACGATGGCGACACCCCATGCCGGGTTGTCGTCGTCGTCGTGTCGACGTCGCCCAGCGCATTCGTCGCGGTGAAAGCCAATCGCTGGCCGCCATTGGCAAAGCTCTGCGTGTCACAGGTGAATCGATAGGGCGGCTCCGACCGGGACAGCGTCTGGTTGCCGTACTGGAGGGTAACCCGCTCGGCGTCAGTGGCCTCGACCGTCACCTCGACGCGGCCGGTCACGACCGACCAGGCCGCGGGGGTGATCGAGACGATCGTCGGGCGCACGGTGACAGTCGGCCGCGACGGTTCGTCCTGGCCGCAGTTGGCAAGGACGAAGAGCG
>VFMC01000239.1 GCA_006515795.1 Acidimicrobiaceae bacterium
GATCGTGCCGGTGCCGATTCCGCCACCACAGCACATCGACACCAGGCCGTACCGGCCGGCGGTGCGCTCGAGCTCGTACAGCGCCTTGGTGAGCAGGAACCCCCCGGTGCCGCCGAGCGGGTGACCGAGGGCGATCGCACCTCCGTTCGGGTTGGTCTTCGCCGGATCGGCGCCCAACTCCTTCTGCCATGCGAGCACCACCGAGGCGAACGCCTCGTTGATCTCGAAGGTGTCGATGTCGTCGATCGACAGGCCCGTACGGGCCAGCAACCGCCGAGTCGCGTCGATCGGGCCGGTGAGCATCAACACCGGATCGACCCCGACCAGGCACGTGTCCACGATCCTTGCCCTCGGCGTGAGGCCGAGTGCGGACGCCTTCTCCTCGGTCATCAACAACACCGCCGAGGCGCCGTCGCTGATCTGGCTCGAGTTGCCGGCGGTGTGCACACCGTTGTCGCGGCCGACCGCCTTCAACGACGCCAACTTCTCGAGCGTGGTCTCCCGCAGACCCTCGTCGCGGGCCACCGTGTGCGTGGTTCCGGTGGGCTGGCCATCGGCATCCACATCGGGCGCCTGCACCGGGATGTACTGGCCGGCGAAGCGGTCCTCGTCCCACGCTTGCGCGGCTCGCTGCTGGCTGGCAAAGCCGAACCCATCGGTGTCGGCACGGCTGATCCCCCACTTGTCGGCGATCCGCTCGGCACCCTCGAACTGCGATGTCATCTCGTAGCGCTCGAAGTAGGTCTTCGGGATTGGCACGCCGAGTCCGAGCTTCTTGCTGCCGTTGCTACCGATCGGGATGCGGCTCATCACCTCGACTCCGCAGGCGATGGCGACGTCGACCACGCCGCTTCCGACCAGCGCCGTGGCCAGGTTGGTGGCCTGCTGACTGCTGCCGCACTGGGTGTCGACCGTGGTGGCTGCGGTGGTGAGTGGAAGGCCGGCCGACAACCAGGCCGTGCGGGTGACGTTGAAAGCCTGCTCGCCGACCTGGCTGACGCAACCGCCCACCACTTGGCCGACCTCGGTGGGATCGATGCGCGTGCGCTCGATGATCGCTCGCTGGATGGTGGCCAGCAGTTCGGCCGGGTGCAGCGTCGAAAGGCCGCCACCACGCTTGCCGATCGGGGTGCGGACGGCGTCGACGATCACAACGTTGGTCATGGGTCCGACTGTAGGGGTGCGCCCCTCGCACCCAAGAGTCCGGCGCCGAGCCCCATCAGCCAAGATCTACGGTGGGCGTCGATGCCGGAGTTCACACCCTCACTCGTCCCTGCCGTCTCGATCGAGAGGCACCGGTACATCCACGTGATCGGCTCGTCGGTTTTCGTGAGCGACCAAGTGGAGGTGCTCGACGCCGCTCACCACTTCCTCGGGATGTGCGGCGCTGAGGCGTGCTGGGCGGTCGACGTGCCGCACGGGGAGGATCCCTCCGCCGGCGCCGCACTCGACCTGTACTCGTACTACGGGCGGGCCTCGGAGACCGATTGGGTCATCGCCGGTCGGGCCGTGCAACTCGCCGAGTGGGCGCGCACCCACCGGTTCTGCGGCCGCTGCGCAACACCGACCGAGTCGAACGCAGGTGATCGATCGATGAAGTGCCCTTCGTGCGGGCTGCTTGCCTACCCGCGGCTCGCCCCGGCGATGATCACCCTTGTCACCCGTGGCGATCCAGGGCCCGATCAGGTGGCGCTGCTCGCTCGCGGTGTGCAGTTCCGGGCACCGATGTACAGCTGCCTCGCCGGTTTCGTGGAGCCAGGTGAGAACCTCGAACAAGCCGTGATCCGAGAGGTGCGCGAAGAGGTGGGCGTCACGGTCGACGACGTGTGCTACTGGGGCAGTCAGCCATGGCCGTTCCCGCACAGCCTGATGATCGGCTTCACGGCTGCTTGGGTGAGCGGTGAGATCGACTGCGACCCGGCCGAGATCCTCGACGCGCAGTGGTACCGCCGCGACGACCTGCCGCCGATTCCGCCGCTCATCTCGATCGCCCGCAAACTGATCGACGCCTGGATCGCCGCCGACTGACCGGCGGTGCCGGTGCCGGCCGGCGCCGATCAGCGCACCGCGAGGCGCTCGGCGAAGAAGTCGAGGATGATCTCGGCGCGCTGAACGCGGTGCACCGGGGATCCGCTGCGCGACAGCTCGTGGCCTTCGCCCGGGAACCGGTAGAAGGTGACGTCGCGACCCAGCAGCCGAAGCGCCATGAACAGCTCCTCGGCCTGGCCGATCGGGCAGCGGAGATCGTTCTCGCTGTGGATCAGCAGCATCGGCACGTGGATGTCGCGCACCCACTGCACCGGTGAGATCGAGGTGTACGACTCGGGATCGTCGAGGTGAGTAGGCCCGATCTCCACACGGAACCAGGAGCCGATGTCGCTCGACCACTCCTCGCTGAGCATGTTGTTGACCGCCCGCTCGCTGCAGATGGCCCGGAACCGGCCACCGTGCTTGGCCGCCAGCCACGTGGCCATCCACCCGCCGTAGCTGCCGCCGAGCATGCCGACGCGGTCGGGATCGCAGTACTGATGGCCGGCGAGCACGTGGTCGAGCACGGCGAGCACGTCGTCGACGTCGACGCTGCCCCAACTGCCAGCAGGCTTCTTCGGGTGACGTGCGCCGAGGATCGCCTGTCCCCAGGGCTCCTCTCGGCCCGAAGAGCCGCGTGGGTTGCACATCACCACGACGAACCCGGCGGCCGCCTGGAACTGCGCCTCGTCGAACAACGTCTCGCCGTACTGGGTGTGCGGGCCGCCGTGCACGTTGAGCAGCACGGGGTAGCGCTGCGCCGGATCGAAGCCGGCCGGGCGCATGATCCAGGCATCGATCTCGGCGGTGCCGTCGGCGGTCGGCACGGCGAAGCGCTCCCACGGTTGGGGCTTGACCGCTTCGCGGTAGCGAGCGGCGAAATCGGTGAGGCGCACGGCGCCGTGCTCGCCGAGCACGAACAGATCGCCCACGCCGTCGACCGAGCCGATCACGGCTGCTGTCGTGCCGCCGCGCGAGTCGAAGGCGCGAACTGTGATCGGTCCGGTGGTGAGCTGCTGTGGTGGCGTGCCGTCGGTGTGCACCCGGTAGAGGTGGGTCTGGCCGCGGTCCTCGGCGGTGGCGAGCAGCGTGCCGGCCGATTCCCACACCGGCTCGCGACCTCCGGCGGTGGTCTCGAAGGAGCGGTCGAGCTCGCGGCTCAGGAACGCATGGGCGCCACCGTCGACGTCGATGACGCCGACGTGCACGTTCTGCGGATAGGTCGACGGATCGTCGCAGCCGAGGAACGCGACCCGCCCGCCGTCGGGCGACATCGAGGGTTGCTGATAGGTGCCGGTCTGCGCGGTGATCGCGATGACGGCGCCGTCGAGCGCAACGCGGTAGAGGTCGGAGGCGAAGTCGAGATCCCAGGTGGCGTGCCGTTGCGAACCGGTGACCACGCCGGAGCCATCGGGCAGCCACGAGATGCCGCTGTGCTGGAACTCGCCCGGCGTGATGTTGCGCGGCTTCGCAGTGCCGTCGGTGCCCACCACGTAGATGTGCGACGGGCGATCGAAGATCCAGCCTTCGTTGTCGAGCCGAGCGAAGAAGCGCTCGACCTTGCGCGGCGCCTGCCAGCTCTCGTCCTTGGCCTCGTAGCGCTCGTGGCGCGTGCGGCTCGTGAAGGCGATCGACGCCCCGTCGGGGCTGAAGCAGACATCGCTGATGCCGTCGGGCATGGTCGCCACCGTGCGAACCTCGCCGGAGCGGCCCATCGGCAGTACGTGCAAGGTGGCCTCGCCCTTTGTCTCGCTGCGTGCCGACGTGAACGCGAGCGAGTTGCCGTCGGGGCTCCACGCCGGCTGGCCGTCGCGCTCGCCGCCTGTGATGGCGCGCGGTGCGTCTCTCGGTGCGACATGGGGCGCAACCGTACCCCGCATCACGTCCACCGCAGCGCTCGAATTCGCCTGCTTCGACGAGGATCGGACGTCAGCCGGTTGCTCACTCCGGAGCGTGCGAGACCGCTTCCACGTTGTTGCCGTCGGGGTCACGCACGAACGCGCCGAAGTAGCCGGGGTGGTACTCGGCCCATTCGCGCGGCTCGTGGAGCACTGTTGCGCCTGCTGCCACGGCGGCGTCGAAGAACGCCCGTACCGCAGCTCTGTTGGGAGCCCGGAAGGCCACGTGGATCTCGCGGTTGGGCTCGCCGGTGGTCAGCGGGCCTAGCCAGAAGTCGGGGAGGTCGGGCGTTCCGTAGCCGATGACGCTGCCGAAGTCGAGCACCCGCGCACCGCCGATGCTTGGGAGGACGGCGTCGTAGAAGGCCGCGCTGGCGGCCAGGTCGGCACACTGGATCGAGAGGTGGTCGAGCATGGGCGAACGCTACCGCGAACGCCTGCACGGCGGCCTCGCCGTTCAGCGGGGCGTGTGGCAGCATCGCGTTCATGGAACGAACCGAGTACCTCGACGCTCTTCGCCGCGATGGAACCGCCTTCGGTGATGCATGTGAGTCGGCCGGCCTTGGTGCCGCGGTCCCGGCGTGCCCTGGCTGGAACGTGGCCGATCTGCTCTGGCACCTCGGCGAGGTGCACCGGTTCTGGCGCACCGTGGTAGCGGAGCGACTTGGCCATTGGAACGAGTTCCAGCGACCCGACCGTCCCGCCGACGGCGACCTGCTCGACTTCTACCGCGATGGGCTCGGGGCGGTCGAGCAAGTGCTCCGTGCGGCTGACCCGGCCACCGAGATCTGGACGTGGTCGGCCGACAAGACGGTCGGGTTCGTGATCCGGCGGATGGCGCAGGAGACCGCGGTGCATCGTTGGGACGCCGAGCAAGCGGCCGGCAACGACCATTCGATCGAAGCCGACCTGGCCAGCGACGGCATCGACGAGTTCCTCACCCACTTCCTCGGTGATGCCCGGGAAGGCGCCGAGCCGGTCGGCGGATCGGTGCACATCCACTGCGGCGACGTGCCGGGGGAGTGGACCCTCCGTCCGAGCGAGGCGGGTTTCGAGCTCTCCCGCGAGCACGCCAAGGGCGACTGCGCGATCCGCGGCTCCGCCAACGACGTCCTCCTGGCGTTGTGGCGGAGAACCTCCACATCCACCCTCGACCTGGTCGGCGACGCGGCGATGGCCGAACGGTTCATCGCCCGCACCAACCTCCAGTGACCGGCTCCCCGGTCACCGCGCCAGAAGATCTGGGCCGAAATTTTTCCGGACTCCGAAACGGATTCGGCCCAGATCTCGTTTGAGCGCTGTCGGGGCGGGCGTTACCGTGCGCCGGCGCTGCCGCCGCCCCCACCGCCGCTCGACCCGCCCGAGAAGCCACCGCCGCTACCGCTCGAGCTCGGGGTGCTTGCCGAGGCGAGTGATGCGCCGCCGGCGGCGACGTCGTCGAAGCCATCGAAGACGTACCACGTACCGAAGTTGGGGTCGGCCATCAGTGCCGGCAACCGCGAGGCGAGGCCGTGGATCAACTGCGTCGACACGCCGAGCGCGACCGCGTAGACGAGGTAGCGCTCCCACAAGATGAGGTGACCGACCGGGGCGTCGGCCAGCCGGGAGAAGTCCTCGAGGTACTTCTTCAGTCCCTGCGCCTTGGCGGCGGCTTCCACTCCTGCCTGGGTGCGGTTGTTCAGTGCCTTGATGCCGAGCACCAGCATCGCCGCGGCGACGCCTACCCCCGCCCAACCGACTCCGTTGCCGGTGTACAGCTTGAGCGCGAACGACCCGCCACCGACGATCGCGCCCAACAGAATCAACACGGCGAGGGGCCGGCCCTTAGCGCCGGATTCGTACCCGCGCTCGTTGAAGGTGACCGTGACCGCGCCGGTGATCTGCTGCAGCAGACCGTGCGCCGTCTTCTGATTCGCCTTCGCCCAGTCGTCGAGCTCTTCCGAGCTCACTTCGGTCTGCCCGCGGAACACGAACTCGAGAAGATCCTTCTCGTACTCCAGGAGGTCGGCGCCGAGCGGCTTGCCGAGCCATCGGTAGTGATGAACGGTGCGGTCGCCGCGCTGGGCGAGATCGACGAGCGTGCCGGCGATGGTGGCGCCGGCATCGACGGTGCCGCGGGTGAGCGTGGCCAGGGCGATCGCCGGCGGGTCGTCGAGCGGTTCGCGCCAGTACTCGCCGAGCACCTCGGTGCTCTTGCGTTCGCGACCACCGGTCAGCCACAACAGGCCGGTGCCCACCAGTCCGATCACCGACAGGAGCGGGGTGAGGAGCCATGCCAGGCGGTTCTTGCGCTCGTCGTCGCGCTCATCGCCGAGTCGTTGTCGCTCGTCGCCCAGGATCGACGGCAGCAGTTCGTCGGCGCCATCCACCGTGAAGGTCGAGGCCGGAGCAACGGCACGGACGTCGACGAAGGCGTCGGCATCGAGCCCCTCGACGGTCGCGGTGATCAGCGACTCGTCGACGGTGAGCACGCCGTTCGAGGGTCCGTGGGCGAAGCCACGAAGCACGGTGGTGTCGTCGTCGGCAACGCCGTCGCGAGCCGGCGGGATCGGCGACGCGAAACGGATCGTCACCGACATCTGCCCCACGGCCGGATGATCGCCGCCGATGAACGTCCAGTACAGGTCGCCCACGTCGGAACCGATCGTGACCGCGCCCACCACGCGATAGGTGAGGTGGTAGGCGACCGTGGCGTCGGAGGTGGGACTGCGCAACTGCCACTCCCAATCGCCGCTGACCGACTGGGCGGGTGGGATCACCGCGAGCTGGCCGAGTGCGTCGCTGGCGGCGAAGTCGTGGATCTTGGCGATGTCGCTGTCGAACGAGCGGATGCCGAAGTTGAACGGTCCGCCTTCGAATCGATACGTCCACACCTCGGTCACGAGCATCGACCCGTCGGGCTGCACGACCACGTCGGTGACGAGCGAATCGAAGCCGAACGATTTGTCGGCAGCACCGACGCTTGCCGGCGAGGAGCCCGCTGCACTCACCGGCCAACCACCCACCACGAGGGCTGCCGCCGCGGTGAACAGCCGGGCCCATCGGATCATCGTGACCAGAGCTCGAGCTGTTCCCACGTGATCGCGACGTCGCTGACCGGCTGCCAGCGCAGCCTCCCACGGCTTCCCGGACGGCGGACCTCGACCATCTCAGCTCGGAGGTTTCTGGCCGAGCCATCGCGGTCGTGCAGCTTGATGCTGCCGTCGAGGGCGATGCCGGCCACCTTGCCGTCGATCCACCGGCCGGTGCCGTTGTGGCGAAAGCGGATCGGCTCGCCGGCCGGCTCGACCCGTCCCAGCTCAGAGCGACGCCATCCGGGCTTGCAGCCTGCGCATGCCACTCAACCACCGGTCGTAGTCGCCCGTCTTGCGCTGCAGGTAGGTGAGCACCTCGGGGTGGGGGAGGATGAGGAACTGTTCGTCGGTGATCGCCTGCATGACCACCTCGGCCACGTCGACCGGCTCCAACACCACACCCGCCGAACGCACGACGCTGCTCGACAGGCCCGCGCCGACGGGCGCGCCCCCGTTGAGCATGTTCGTGTTGACGCCCTGGGGGCACAGGCAGCTCACCTTCACGCCTTGGTCGCCGTAGGTGATGCTGAGCCACTCGGCGAACGACACGGCCGCATGCTTGGTCATCGAATAGGGCGCCGAGCCGATCTGGCTGAGCAGCCCGGCGGCAGACGCGGTGGAGCAGAAGTATCCCTCGCCGCGGGCGAGCCACCCCGGCAGCAGGTGCTTGGCCGCCCACCGATGGGCATGGGTGTTCACGTTGAACGCCGTTTCCCAGACGCTCTCGGGTGTGTCGAGGTCGGAGCCCATGCCGACACCGGCGTTGGC
>VFMC01000240.1 GCA_006515795.1 Acidimicrobiaceae bacterium
ATGCGGGTGGTGTTCGGCTCGGCCGACGATGACGATGCCCGTGACGATGCCCGTGACGATGCCCGTGACGATGCCCGTGACGATGACGATGAACAGGGAACAGGAAGGAACGAGAGATGACCGATGTACTCCTCGCCGTAGGGCTGGCGCTCGGCGGTCTGGTGCTGGGATCGATCGCAGCACCGATCACCCGTCGGGCCCTCGGCAACCGCTCGCAGCCGGCGATTCGCGAGGCGGCAAAGGGCGCCGGCAGCTTCGTGTTCGGGTTGTTCAGCGCGCTGGGGTTGGTGGCTGCGCTCGGCGTGGCCAGCCCCGACAGCTTGAAGCCGCTGCCGGGCGACATCGCCCGCTTCCTCCCCCGGGCCGTCGTCGCCGGCCTGTTGATCATCAGCGGCCGGATCGTGGCCACTCTGGTCGTCACAGCGGTCGGGCGGGCGATGCTGAAGGCAACCGGCCGACCGCAGAAGCCCGTGCTGCGCACGATCGAGATCGTGATCGTCGCGCTCGTCGCACTCATCGCCGCAGGGCAGTTGGGCATCGACACCACGGTTCTCAACATCCTCGTGGCCGCGATCGCCTTCGGTGGTGCGCTGGCGATGGCCTTGCTGATCGGCATCGGCGGCCGCGACACGTCACGCGAGATCGCCGCCGGCCGAGCTCTCGGCAAGTACCTGGCGGTCGGCGACTCGATCGACGTCGCCGGGGTTCAAGGGCTCGTCACCGAGATGCGCGCCACCGTCATCATCGTGCGCACCGGCGATGGCGAAGTCGTGCTCAACAACACCATGGCGCAATCCGCACCGATGCGCCTGTCCAGGATTTCTCGCGACACATCCGGCGGCTGATGCGTCGGAACACCCGGAGACGGGACGCCACCTGCCTGGGAAAGGCGGATTGGCCACCGAATCCGGCGTGGGGCCTGCATTCTCTCCCAATCTTGCGGGCCCCACGTCTCACCGAGCGGGTGCCGGCACGATCGCCACGTCAGCGAACGAGCAACTCGGCGATCTGCACCGCGTTGAGCGCGGCGCCCTTGCGCAGGTTGTCGTTGCTGAGGAACAGCACCAAGCCGCGCCCGTCGTCGACCGAGGTGTCGTGGCGGATCCGACCGACGTAGCTCGGATCCTGCCCGGCGGCCTCGAGCGGCGTTGGCACGTCGCTGAGCACCACGCCAGGCGCGGCGCCGAGCAGCTCGACAGCTCGGGTGACCGTGAGGGGGCGCTCGAACTCGGCATTGATGCTGAGCGAGTGACCGGTGAACACGGGAACGCGCACACACGTGCCGCTGACCCGCAGGTGCGGGATGCCGAGGATCTTGCGGCTCTCGTTACGCAGCTTCTGCTCTTCGTCGGTCTCCAGCGAGCCGTCGTCGACGTACTTGCCGGCAAACGGCAGCACGTTGAACGCGATCGGCTTCACGAAACTCGACGGCGCGGGAAACGACACCGCCGCACCGGAGTGGGTGAGCTCACGCGCCCGGTCGACGACTTCGCGAGCCTGCTTGTCGAGCTCGTCGACGGCGGCGAGGCCGCCACCGCTCACGGCCTGATACGTGCTGGCGATGATCCGAACGAGACCGGCTTCGTCATGAAGGGGCTTGAGCACGGGCATGGCCGCCATCGTGGTGCAGTTCGGATTGGCGATGATGCCCTTGCGCGCGTTCGCAACCTCGGCACCGTTCACCTCGCTCACGATCAACGGAACATCGGGGTCCATCCGCCACGCCGAAGAGTTGTCGATCACGGTGACGCCGGCGGCGACAAACCGGGGGGCGAGCTCTTTCGACGACGAGGCGCCAGCGGCGAACAGGGCGATGTCGAGACCGGACGGATCGGCGAGGGAAGCATCCTCGACGGTGATCTCGGCCCCCATCCACGACAACGTGGTGCCCGCCGAACGCGACGAGGCGAAGAAGCGGATCTCGTCGACCGGGAAGTTCCGTTCGGCGAGGACCGCTCGCATCACGCTGCCGACCTGACCCGTTGCACCGACCACACCGATTTTCATGGCCGTCAGGCTAACGCTGGGTCACCATCTCCGAGCCGGAAATATCGCTCCAACCAGCTCACACGACGGTCGCGACGAGCCACCAATGGCTGCGGTGTACACCCACGAAGCTGGTCTCGGTGACGCCGGGCAAGCGGAACGGCGGCCGCTTGGGGGAGCGCACGATGCCGACGTCGGTGATCGCCGCGCCCAGCGCGCCCAGCACCTCAGCGGGCGCGAGGCGATTGGCCTGCCAGCCGAGTCGGGCGGCGATGCGCCGTCGGGCCACCACCGGGCCGATCACTGGCAGCCGCCACAACCCGCGGACCACCTTGCCGGCCGGCCAGAGCACGGCATCGGCAGCCGTCCAAGTGCGGAAGTTCAGTGCCACGTGCCCGCCAGGCCGGGTGACGCGCACCGCCTCGCGGACGAGCGCCAGCGCGTCGCCGTGGTGGCAGTGCTGCAACGTGATGTAGCAGAACGACAAGTCGGCAGTGCCTGCCTCGATGTCGAGTGAACGTCCGTCGCCGACCGGGCTCGTCTGCAAGCGCTCCGGCGCACCGAACTGGGCGACGGTTTCGCGGCAGCGCTCGAGGAAGGCGGCATCGAGATCGCAGGCGATGACCTTGTCGAACATCTTCGTGAAGCTCGCCGTCATCCGCCCGATCCCCGAACCGATCTCCACCAAGGTCTGCTGCGCGAGTTGGGGACCGGCAAGGCCGAACGCCGTCAGGTAGGCGAGCGTCTCGTGGTTGCCGGTCTCGACGAACGCGGCGAGGTCGAGCGCTTCGCCGGTGCGGTTGTTGAACACCCAACCGGTCTCGCGCACCACATCGTCGACCGAATGCTGCTGCTCGGAGGCCGTGCCGGCCGCGGTCCACGGGACGTGATGCTTGCGTCGGCTCATGCTGGGGTTCAGTGTGGCACGCCTTACTTGCGCTCGGGCAGCGGAGCCGAATAGGCCTCGCCCGAGTCGAGGCCGAAGGCGGTGTGCAACGCCCGCGCGGCGCGCTCGAGATCTGCCGCCGCGGTGACCACGCTGATGCGGATCGTCGACGTGGAGATCATGGCGATGTTCACTCCCTCGTCGGCGAGGGTACGGAACATCTTGGCGGCGATGCCGGGGCTGGTCTTCATCCCGGCACCCACGAGGCTGATCTTGGCGATGGCCGCATCGTGATCGACGCCCTTCGCCCCGATCTCAGCGGCCACACGGCTGACGATCGACTCGGCCGTGCCCATGTCGGCCTTCGGCATCGTGAAGCTGATGTCGGTGGCACCGTCGTGGCTGGTGTTCTGCACGATCATGTCGACGTTCACGTTCGCCGCGGCCAGCGGCTCGAACAGCGCAGCCGAGATGCCGGGGCGGTCGGGGACGGCCACGATGGTGACCTTGGACTCGCTGGTGTCGGTGACGACACCGGAGATGATCGGATCTTCCATGCTGGGCTCCTGACTGGTGACCCACGTGCCCGGCTGCCAGGTGAAGCTGGAGCGGACGTGGAGCGGAACGTTGTGGTTGCGGGCGAACTCGACGCTGCGCAGAGCCAGCACCTTGCTGCCGGCGCCGGCCATCTCGAGCATCTCGTCGAAGTTGATGTGGGCGAGCTTTCGCGCCTGCGGCACGATGCGCGGGTCGGCGGTGAACACTCCGGTGACATCGGTGTAGATCTCGCAGCTATCTGCTTGGAGCGCCGCGGCGAGGGCGACCGCGGTGGTGTCGCTGCCGCCACGGCCGAGGGTGGTGATCTCCTTGTCGGTGCTGACGCCTTGGAAGCCGGCCACCACGCAGACCTTGCCCTCGGCGAGCGCGGCGCGGGCCCGGTCGCCCTTCACCTCGATGATCTTCGCCTTGCCGTGCGACGTGTCGGTGATGATG
>VFMC01000241.1 GCA_006515795.1 Acidimicrobiaceae bacterium
CGCCCTCGGTCTCGCCACCCCGACGGCGCTGATGGTGGGCACTGGACGCGGCGCCCAGATCGGGGTGCTGATCAAGGGACCCGAGATCCTCGAGAGCACCCGCCGCATCGACACCGTGGTGCTCGACAAAACCGGAACCGTCACCAGTGGCGTGATGCAGGTGGTCGAGGTGACCGCCAATGCCGGGAGCGACACGGCCACCGTGCTCGGACTAGCTGCAGCCGTCGAGCACGCCAGCGAGCATCCGATCGCCAGAGCGATCGTCGAGCACGCAACCACTGGCGGGCTCACCCTGCGCCATGTCGACGACTTCGTGAACGAACCAGGTGTCGGCGCGCACGGCGTGGTCGACGCGAGCATGGTGAGCGTGCGTCGTGCCGCAGCCAGGTCGGCCGGCACGTCCAGCGACCCGACCGGCAACGCGACCGGCGAGGCGTTCACGCTCGTCGACGTTGTACGCGATGGCGCAACGATCGGCACGATCACGTTGGCCGACACGGTGAAGCCCACGAGCGCGGCCGGAGTACGCCAGCTCCGCGCTCTCGACCTGCGGGTCGTGCTGCTCACCGGCGACAACAGAGCGACCGCCGACGCGGTTGCCGACGAGGTGGGCATCGCCGCCGCCGACGTCTTCGCCGACGTGCTGCCGTCGCAGAAGCTGGCCGTGATCCGTGAGTTGCAGGAACAGGGACGCGTCGTCGCCATGGTGGGCGATGGGGTGAACGACGCCGCTGCCTTGGCTCAGGCCGACCTCGGCATCGCCATGGGAACCGGCACCGACGTGGCGATCGAGGCGAGCGATCTCACCCTGGTGCGGCCCGAGCTGCCGGCAGTGGTCGACGCGGTGCGGCTCAGCCGGCGCACGCTGCGCACCATCACGGCCAACCTGTTCTGGGCATTCGCTTACAACGTGGCGGCCATCCCGGTCGCGGCCGCCGGCCTGCTCTCGCCCGTTGTCGCCAGCGCGGCGATGGCGATGTCGAGCGTGTTCGTGCTCACCAACAGCCTGCGCCTGCGCCGGTTCCAGCCGATCCCCGTGTGAAGAGTTCCTCAAACGAGTGAGCGCGCCGAGCGCCGGCCGGCGGTCGCCTGCGATACTCGCCCCATGCCCACCCCTTCGCCGATCTCGGTGTTGTTCGTGTGCCTCGGCAACCACTGTCGTTCGCCGGCGGCGCTGGCCGTCGCCAACAGCGTGGCTCAACAGCGGGGGGTGACGTCGATGTCGTTCGACGCCGCCGGCACGGCCAGCCATCACCGCGGCGACCGTCCCCACCCGTTGAGCGCGGCGGAGGGCCGCCGGCGGGGCTACGAGGTGAACCACGTGGGCCGTCTGATCCATCCCGACGACTTCGCCCGATTCGATCTGATCGTGGCCATGGACCGCAGCAACGTCGACGACCTCCGCCGGCTTGCCGGCTTCGACGATCAGCGGACGGGCGTGTACCGGTGCGTCGAACCCGACCAGCTCCAGCTGCTCCGGCGCTGGGATCCACACGCGATGCCAGGCGACGAAGACCTCCCCGACCCGTGGGGCAAGGGTGCTGACGCGTACCGCACGATGTACGACGTGATCGAGCGCTGCGTGCCGGCGCTGGTGGAGCACCTCGCGTGGCTGGCGAGCGAGCCAGTTTGAACGCGCCGCGCCGGCTTCAGGCGCACACCAGCGCCACCTGACGGAGGCGGTAGGTGACGGTGTCGCGGCGGTTGCGGATGGTGCGGTCGGTGACGCAACATGCCGAGGCCAGCTCTGCAGTGCTCTCTCCGGCGCCGAGCCGCCGGGCCAACTCGAGGTCGGCATGAGCGAGCCCTGACTGCTCGGCCAGGTCGAGCAGTTCAGCGAGCTCGTCGGTAGCGGAAACGGGTGGCGGCGGCGATGCGGCGAGATCGAAGCTGTGCGACGGCTGCGGCACGAACGTGGCCATTCGTCGCCACGGTTGCACGAAGGCCCGGTACTCGATGTCGCGGAGCAGGTTGGCGGCGAGGAAGCGCGGGCGGCGCTCGACCGGGAAGGTGCGGATCACGGTCCATGCGATGGCGACCACCTCGTCTAGCGCGTCGTTGACCCTCCGGCTGCCACCGCTGTGCTTGCGTGCCGCGGCGGCGATGCCAGGCAGGAGTCGTTGCAGCAGCAGGCGGGCGGCCAGCTCGTCGTGGCGGGCCAGGTGCACGAGTTGGCCTAGCGCCTCGTCGCCGTCGACGAGTCGTGCCGATGCGCGCTCGGAGGCGGAGCGGCTGTAGCCGGTGAGTGCGAGCGCGTCGTCGAGGGATTCGATGTACTGGAACTGCCACCCCCAGGTCCTGGCCCGGCGCACCGAGCGCGGTGATCGGCTGAGACGGTCCCACTCGCGCTGCAGGCGCACCACCAGGTGGCGGGACGGGTCGGGCGGGCAGGAAGGAGCAACTGCGGAGGAACACGGCATGGGGTCGAACCTGGCTTCATGCCATCACCGGAGGCCTCACCGCTCGGGTCACTGCAGCGGTGATCGGCGTCAAGATTCCGTCAAGCGCCGGCTAGCCGGCGTGAACCAAGGCCTGTGGCCTGCCGATTTCCGAATCGGCGCCGTCACTGCGCGTCAGTCGGACATGCACTCCTCGACCGACAGCGGAGGGTCGACCGACAGCGGAGGGCCGACTGCCGGCAAATGGTCGGCCTGCTGGGTCACGGGTCCCGACGCCGGGCGCGCCCACCTGTTCGCCACCGGCGACACGATCGTGGTCGGCCGCGCTTCCCAGGCCGACGTTCGCTGCGACGATCCCTTCCTCGAGCCGTTCCACGCACAGGTAGGGCGGGTGGACGAGCGATGGGAGATCGTGCAGCTCGCCGGACGCTCGCCGTTGCGGGTCGACAAGACGGCGATCACGCTCGGGTCGAGCGTGATCCGGCTCGCACCGGCGCCCGCCGGTGCGGCGGCGCGGGTCGCCTCCATCGGCGCCGACGCGGGCGCCGTGGGAGCGCCTCCGGTCACCGTGAACCGCACGCCGCGCATGGTGGCGACGTGGGATCCGAGGCCTGTGGCCCTCGAACCTGCCGACCCGCCACCGACGGAACCCGGTACAGGCGGATTGGTGCCGGCGGTGGTCGCCCTGGCCGGCGCGGCAGTGGTGGCCGTGGTGCTCGCCCAACCGATGTTCGTGCTGTTCGGGGTGATCGGCACCGCAGCCGCGGTTGCCACCTGGGCGGTCAGCCGGGTCTCCTATCGCCGCCGTTGCCGCGAGCACACCGCCGGGCAGCACAGTCGCCAGGCGCGCTTCGCATCCGAGGTGGCCGCCCAGCGGACGGCGTGGTCGGAGTTCCACTGGTCGGCGGCACCGGCGCTGCATCGCCTGATCGAGGAGCTTGCCGATGGTGCGGCGTCGATCTGGAGGCGCCGCGCCGATCACCCCGACGCCCATTCGATCTGCGTCGGGATCGGCGCTGTGGTGTTCGAGCCGGCCGTGTCGGGCGTTCCACCTGGCGACGACCGCGTGGCGGCGGTGCTGGCGCGTGAACAACCGGTTTGCGTCGATCTCGGCCCGGGGGCCCGGGTCGCCGCCGGAGGCTGCGCAGCAGCGGCCGTCGTGCGAGCCGCGATAGTCGGCCTGGCGATTGCCACCGGTCCGGCCGACTGGCAACTCGTGATCGTGACCGAACAGCCCGACGCGTGGTCGTGGGTGCGACAGCTCCCCCACCTTGCCGACGGAGTCGGTGCTGCCCGCATGGTCGACACGCGTGAGCTGCTCGAGTTGTCTCGCGAGGGCGTTGCCTGGACGGGCTGTCACACCGTGGTGGTCACCGACATGGCCGAACAGCTCTCGCTGCGCACGGCGCCCCTGCGCCGGCTGATGGCCG
>VFMC01000242.1 GCA_006515795.1 Acidimicrobiaceae bacterium
GGCTGTTGTTGCAGCGGTGGTGCCGGCCAGGTCGGTCGTGCCGGCCGCGTCGGTGACCGATTCCGCAGTTGTCGTGGTGTCGGCTGGCTCATCGTTGCACGCCACCGCGAGCAGCAGTGATGCCGCCCACGCAGCAGCCAGGATCTTGCGATGCACGTGTTCCCCCTTGCCAGCCGTGACCTCGGCGCCACTACGCGAATCCTACGACGAGCGCTCAAGGCTCGGTGACGATGATCGTGCCCACCATGCCGGCGGCGGCGGTCCCGTGAATCGTGCAGTAGTACGCATAGGTGCCCGGCAGCCCGAACACATGCGAATAGGTGCCCTTCGGAGCGAACTCCTCTGCCTGCACCCCCCACGTGAGCGTCTCCGGATCGCCTACGGGGACCACGTCGTGATCGTTGCGGCCATTGTTCTCGAACACCACCTCGGTACCGGCGGCCACGCTGAGCGACAGCGGGTAGAAGTTGTTGTCCAACGACAACACCGACGCGACGACGCCATTGGCAGGAAACGACTCGTCCGGCTGGGCGACGGTCGGGACCGGTGGCGCCGGCACCGACACCGTGGGACCGGTCGGCGCAGCCCTGGCACTGTCGTCGGGGTCGGCCGCGCATGCGACCACCGATGCCGACGCCACGATCGCAGCTCCGACCGCGGTGATTCGTCTCATCGCGCTCAAGTCCTCGGCCGGCCGTCAGAGCCGGGCCCGAAGCCTTCCGACGGTAGGCCGCCGGCGCCACCGAGGCGGAACTGCAGCAGTGCTTCGAGGTCGTGCATGACCTCGTCGAGGCGCGCGATCCTTGCGGCAGGACCTGCGGCGCGCAGCAGGGCGAAACGATCGGCAGGCCCGATCGGAGCGAGCGCGGCCAGTTGGTACGAAGCCACCAGCGGATCGTCGCTCACGTCGTCGGTGTCGCCGGCCGCCCCGTCGCCGAACAACCGGTCGCCGAACACTCCGTCGCCGAGCTCGCCGGCGAGCGCGCAGGCGCGCCGCACGCGGGCACGCAGATCGGCCAGTTGCGGCAACAGCGTCGCCGCCGATTCCAGATCGTCGCGCCAGTCCTCCGGCCAATCGTCGGGCCAGTCGTCGACATCGGCGAGCGGGTAGGGATCGTCGGGCAGCCACGCGTTCACCCGGATCCGCCTGGTACCGACGCACACGACGGCGAAGCGGCCATCGCCCAGCTCGGCCACCTGGATCATCCTCGCCACCGTGCCGATCATCGAACGGTGCTCGCCGCCACCGACCTCGCTGCCGCGTTCGATCAACACCACACCGAAATCGGGAGCATCGGCGGCGAGGCAATCGCGCAGCAGCGCCCGGTAGCGAGGTTCGAACACCTGCAACGGCAGCACCGCGCCCGGCAACAGCACGCTGCCCAGCGGGAACATCGGTAGCACGGCCATGGATCGACTGTACGCGTTGCGTGCCGGCCGCGCAGTCGACCACCACGGGACCTTCGACCCAGGCATCCGGGACGTTCGGCAGTACTCGCCGGCGAGGCAAGAGCGTCGTCATTGCACGGGAGGTGCGCCGGGAAGCGGCGTGCGAAGTTGCCGAAGGTGGGGTGCGCGGTGGATGACCGTGATCGATCACTCGAAGTCGCCACCGAGACGGGGGCCGTGAGCCGCCGCGACCTGCTCGCGGCCAGTCCTGTCTTGATGTTGGCGGTGCTGCGGGGCGAGATCCCTGCGCAGAGGGTCACCTCCGGCTACACCATGCTGCGCCCGATCGACCCCGCGTCGAACCCACTGGAGACCTACCCGAACAGGGATTGGGAGCAGGTGTACCGCGATCTCTACACCCCTGACTCCACCTATCACTGGATGTGCGGCCCGAACGACACGCACGGCTGCCTGCTCAAGGCAAGCGTCAAGAACGGCGTCGCGGTGTACTCCGACCCGTCGTTCGGCTACGGCAAGGCCACCGACATCTACGGCAACAAGGCGTCGCAACGCTGGGACCCCCGGGCCTGCGTGTCAGGGCTCGCGTACGTACGCCGGGCCTACAGCGATCGCCGGGTGAAGGGCTGCTACGTGCGGGCGGGGTTCAGGCAGTGGATCGACGACGGTCTCCCCCGCGAGGCCGACGGTCAGCCGCCGCTGCGCTACCGCACCGGCCGCGGCAAGGAGGACTTCGACAAGGTCACTCACGAGGAGGCCGCGGCGCTGGTCGCCAAGGTCTACACGAACATCGCCACCACCTACAGCGGCGACGAGGGCGCAGAACTGCTGCGCGCCCAAGGGCAGTACGAGGAGGAGATGATCGAGGCAATGCACGGGGCCGGCGTGCAGACCATGAAGTTCCGCGGTGGAATGCCGTTCAACGCACCGTTCAGGGTGGGCGGGTTCTACAGGCTGGCGAACATGATGGCGTTGCTCGACGTGGCCGTGCGCGGTGTGGAGCCAGCCGATTCCGTCGGAGGACGGCATTGGGACAGCTACTCGTGGCACACCGATCTTCCACCGGGACACCCGATGGTCACCGGACAGCAGACGCTCGACTTCGATCTGTTCACGGCCGAGAACGCGAAGCTGATCACCCTGTGGGGGATGAACTGGATCGCCACGAAGATGCCCGACGCGCACTGGCTCACCGAAGCGAGGCTGCACGGCGCCAAGGTGGTGACCATCGCGCCCGAGTACCAGTCGTCGTCGTGCAAGGCCGACCGGGCGATCATCATCCGTCCGGGTTCCGATGGAGCACTCGCCCTCGGTCTCGCCCACGTGATCGTCAACGAGGGCCTGTACGACGAGCAGTTCGTCAAGACGCAGACCGATCTCCCGTTGCTCGTGCGCAGCGACACCAAGAAGATGCTGCTCGCCAAGGATGTGCTCGTCGGATACACCAACGCCGTGCTGACGACGGTCGAGCTCGTCGAGCCGGGTACCAAGCTGCCGCCGGCAGCCGAGCAGGGGCACCAGTACGCGCCGGCGGATCTGCGCGACGAGTGGGGTGACCAGATGGTGTGGAACCTGCGGACAGGTGCCCCCGCGGTCGTGACCCACGACGACACCGGCGACAACTTCCCGACCGGCGTCGACGCTGCGCTCGAAGGCGAGTTCCAGGTCGACCTCGTCGACGGCACCAGGGTGACGGTGCGGCCGATCTTCGACGCCGTCAAGCAGTACCTCGACGACACGTGCACACCCGAGCAGATCTCCGATGTCACCTGGGTGCCGGTCGATGCGATCGAGGAGCTGGCCCGCGACATCGCCGCCAACCCCACCAAGACGCTCTTCGTCGAGGGCATGGGCCCCAACCACTTCTTCAACAACGACAACAAGGATCGCACGATCATCCTCGTCGCCGCGTTGACGAACAACATCGGCCACTACGGGGGCACCGTCGGCAGCTACGCAGGCAACTACCGCCTGGCCACCTTCTCCGGAATCGGCCAGTGGATCTACGAGGACCCGTTCGACGTCACCCTCGACGGATCCGAGAAGGCCAAGGTCAACAAGCGGCTCAAGGCCGAGTCAGCTCACTACTACAACTACGGCGACCGCCCGTTGAAGGTGGGCAACAAGATGTTCACCGGCAAGACCCACATGCCGACGCCCACCAAGTCGATGCAGTTCGCCAACTCGAACTCGCTGCTCGGCAACGCCAAGGGCGCTCACGACGTGATCATCAACACCCTCCCCAAGATCGAGATGATCGTCCACAACGACTGGTACTGGACGGCCTCCTGCGAGTACGCCGACGTCGTGTTCGGCGTCGACTCGTGGCCCGAGCGTCAGCTCCCGGACGTGTTCGGCTCGGTCACCAACCCGTTCCTGCATGCCTGGCCGTCGACGCCGATGAAGCGGATTCACCGAGAAGGACCCCGGCGTCTACATCCAGCGCGTGTTCAACGCCAGCAACCCCACTCGCGGCTACCGCTTCGACGACCTCCACGAGTCATCGAAGAAGGGCACGCCCTTCTACATGATGATGCGCACCAGCCCCAGGATCGTCGGCTGGGAGCAGACCAACGAGAGCAAGCCGTGGTACACCAAGACCGGCCGACTCGAGTTCTACCGCGACGAGGACGAGTTCATCGAGTACGGCGAGAACCTTCCGGTTCACCGCGAGCCGGTCGACGGGACCGTGTACGAGCCGGGCGTGATCATGGCCCTACCGCACCCGCTGCTCGATCCTGCCCAGCCGGCGCAGTACGGCCTCGACGAGAACGACTTGAGCGTGGAGGTGCGGCAGGTGCGCAACGTCGTACGCACTCCGCATCAGATCGCCGGGTCGAGCCATCCGCTGCGGTCCGACGGTTACTCGCACGTGCTCGTCACGCCGAAGTTCCGCCACGCATGTCACTCGATGGGCGCCTCGGTTGATGCCGACGTCCTCATCTTCGGGCCGTTCGGCGACTTCTACCGCCACGACAAGCGCAAGCCCTGGGTCTCGGAGGGCTACGTCGACCTGAACCCCGACGACGCCGAGGAGCTCGGAATCTCCGACGGCGACTACGTGTGGATC
>VFMC01000687.1 GCA_006515795.1 Acidimicrobiaceae bacterium
GCTCAGCCGGGAGCAACAGCGAATGATCGAGCAGCTGTGCCGGTCCGGCCGACCACTCGATGTCGTCATCGGCCGAGCTGGCGCCGGCAAGACCTTCACACTCGACGCTGTGCGCGAGGCCTTCGAGAACTCCGACCATCGCGTCATCGGCATCAGCCTCGCCGCACGAGCCGCGAGAGAGCTGAAGTCGGGCGCCGGCATAGCCTCGACGACGGCGCACTCATTGCACGGCGATCTCGAATCCGGCCGTCGCAAGCTGCGCGCCGGCGACGTCTTGGTGATCGACGAGGCTGGCATGCTCGGCACCGAGTTGATGGCCGATCTCGTCGGCAAGGCGCACCGAGCCGAAGCCAAGGTGATCCTCGTCGGCGATCCGAAGCAGCTGCCGTCCATCGAAGCCGGCGGTCTGCTGGCCTCCCTCGCGAACCGGATTGAGATCATCGAACTCGTCGGGAACCGTCGACAGATCGACCCGGAGGAACGCTTCGTTGCGGCTGCGCTCCGCAAAGGGCTGACCGAGCTTGCCGTGCGCCGGCTCGACCAGCACGGCCGAGTCACGATCGCTCACAACAGTGACTCGCTGCGCGACCAGATGGCGCTCGACTGGTGGCAACTCCACTCCGACGGTCGCGACGCCGTGATGGGCGCCGTCCACCGCAGTGACGTCGACGACCTCAACAGCCGGGTACACGCGCTCCTTGAAGCATCCGAACAACTCGGCCCGCTCGGTCGCGGTTGCCGACGACCGCCGCTACTGCGTCGGTGACAGCGTGCTCGGCCTCCGCAACCGCTACGACCTCGGCATCCTCAACGGCGACGTCGGCACGATCACAGGGGCCGACGAGCACCGGGTCCACGTCAGTTTCGCCGACGGGCGTGAGGTTCGGCTGCCGCTCGACTACGTGGCCGACCATCTCCTGCACGCGTACGCACGGACGATTCACAAGACGCAAGGTCTCACGTGTGAAGTGGCGCTTCTGCTCGGCGACGACGCCCTGTACGCCGAACTCGGCTACACGGCCGTCACCCGAGGCACGCACGAGAACCGCATCTACACCGTCGTCACGACGCAGGACTTCGCCGATCGCGACTTCCACCTCGAGCACCTCGTGCGCTCGCTGGGTCGAAGTCATGCGAAGACCGCAGCAATCGACTACCTCGAACCCCCGGAGCTTCCATGAACGCGCCTCGCGACAACGGTCCCGATCCTCTCGAGACGCTGGCGATCGGAGCGCTCGTCGTGTTCGGGGCCGTCAGCGTTGGTCACTGGCTTGCCGCCTCGCTCGCCGCGCTCGTCGGTCGGCAGCGGTCGTTGGACGCGGGACTCGCTGAGTCGTTCTCTGCGCTGCGGCTCTTGCCGAGATACTGGAGCGACCCTCGTCGCGCGTGGGCTGAACCCGCAGCGTCGAACCTCGCCGGGCCGGTGCTCTACTGGCTCAGCGTCGTCGTTGTCCTCGCGGCTGCGCTCGGAGCGCTTCTTCTGTGGCTGAAGTACCGACAGCGCCGTCACGAGCCGATCGATCGTCGGCGTCGCGTTGGCGTCGATGCACAGCCAAGGTTGGCGACGACCAAGGACCTCCGGCCCCTTCTCGGTCGAGAGCCTGAAGCTGGTCGGCTGGTCCTGGGTCGATGGGGCCG
>VFMC01000243.1 GCA_006515795.1 Acidimicrobiaceae bacterium
ACGTTCGCCGCGTACACCTCGGTGGCGCCATCGATCTCGGCGGCCGCGGCCGTGAGCTGGTCGAGCTTGCGCGAGACCAGCATCACCTTCGCGCCGCTCGCCGCGAGCGTCGCCGCGGTCGCCTTGCCGATGCCTTTCGAAGCGCCCGTCACCAGGGCTACCTTGCCGTCGAGTGAGATCTGCATCGGGCCGACCATAGCGGCCGACCGATTGCGGATCGGTGTTCGACGTCAGTGGCCCGAGTCGGAGTCGGAACTGGTGCCGGGGTCGGAGCCGTCGCCGGACACGGCGATGTTCACCCACTTCACCCGGCGACCATCCATCTCCGTGACCGTGAAGGCCCAACCGTCGCTCACGATTCGCTCACCGGCGCCCGGCACGTGTTCGAGGGTGTTGAAGATGAAGCCACCGAGCGTGTCCCAATCGTCGTCGGGCAGCCGCGAGTCGAGAATGTCGTTGAGGTCGCTGATGCCGACGCCACCGTCGACCAGGAACTCGCCGTTGGGTAGCCTCTGCACCTCGGGGACCTCCGAGTCGTACTCGTCGACGATGTCGCCGACGAGCTCTTCGAGACAGTCCTCGAGCGTGATCAGCCCGGCGATCGCTCCGTACTCGTCGGCCACGATCGCCAGATGGAACTTCTCGGCCTGCATCTCGCGCATCAGCCGAGCGACCGGTTTGTTCTCGGGGATGAATCGCACCGAGCGGACGAGTTCGGTGACGGGCCTCGCTCCCCCACCCTCACGCTCGACGCGCATCAGATCCTTCGTGTAGGCGAGGCCGACGATGTCGTCGTCGTCGCCCGGGCCGAGCACCGGAAGCCGGCTGTATCCGTGCTCGATGGCCACGTCGAGCGCGGCGGTGACCGTGGACAGGTGCTCGACCAGCACCATGTCGGGGCGCGGCACCATCACCTCGCGGGCGACGGTGTCGCCGAACTCGATGATGCTCTCGATGAGCTGGCGTTCCTCGTGCTCGATCACGTCGTCGTCGGCCGCCGCCTCGACGATGCCGAGCAGCTCCTGTTCGGAGACGAACGGCCCCTGCTTCAAGCCCTTACCACGAACGATCACGTTGGTCAGAACGATGAGACCACGCGAAACCAGGCGCAGCGGCGGAAAGCTGACCAGGGCGAGGGTCGGCCTGGCGGTGGTGAGGGCGGCGCGTTCGGAGTAGATGACTGCGTAGGTCTTCGGAACCGCCTCGGCGAGCACGAAGAACACCAGCACGTTGAGCATGACGCCGATGACCACGCCGGCGGCTCCGAAGAGGCGACCGGCGACGATGCCGGTGAGCGTGGCCTGCACCGTCTGGCAGATGTTGACCGTGAGCAGCAGCGGGTTGACCCAGCGCTCCGGAGAGCCGACGAGCTTGATCAGCGCCCGGCCTGACTTGGCCCCGCGATCGGCGAGAGCCGCGGCCTTCGGCTTGGTCATCCGCGACAGGCCCATCTCGGCCACGGCGAGGAAGATGAGCACCACGAGGAGCACGACGACTGTGAACAACATCCACACGTCGGTGTTCGACAATGCGATCACTGGTGCTCCAGGCGGAAGCCGGCAGGCATCGGGCCATGCCAGTGATGTGCCTCGAGATGGGCCTGCTCGCGCCGACGCATCTCGGTGGCCTCGGCGGCCTCGGCGTGATCGAGACCGAGCACGTGCAAGATGCCGTGCACTATCAACAGGGCGATCTCGTCGTCGAACGTGCCCGCATGCGTAGGAGCCTGATGGGCGGCCGCGGCCGGACAGACCACGACGTCGCCGAGCAACAACGGCACGTCACCGGGGTCGGCCGGCGCCCGGTCGGGTCCGCGGCTGGAGCCGGCGGGCATCACGATCTGGGTGACGTCGGGGGCATCGAGCGGGAAGGCCAACACGTCGGTCGAGCCCGCCTTACCCATGTACGACTCATTGAGCTCGGCCATCTCCGCCTCGGTGACGAACATGATCGACAGCTCTGCCGCACCACGCACGCCCTCGTCGGCGAGCACGCGCAGCGCGAGCGTCTGCCAACGTGCGAGGTCGAGGTCGATCTCCTGCTGCTCGTCGGCGACGAACACCTCCGGGTCGCCTTCGCCGCCGATCTTGGCGTGCCGGCCGAGCCGTGGTCGGCCCTCCTGCGTCACCGGTGCCGACCCGGTTTCGGGGTCGATGTCGCCGACGAGCGTTCATAGGCCGCGACGATGTCGGCGACGATGCGGTGACGCACCACGTCGCCGGCACCGAGGTGCACGAACCCGAGCCCGTCGATGTCGGTGAGGACCCGCTCGAGGCCGAGCAGGCCGCTGCGACCATCGGGCACGTCTACCTGGGTGGTGTCGCCGGTGACCACCACCTTCGAGCCGAAGCCGATGCGGGTGAGGAACATCTTCATCTGCTCAGGGGTGGCGTTCTGCGCCTCATCGAGGATGATGAAGCTGTTGTTGAGCGTTCGGCCGCGCATGAACGCCAGTGGCGCAACCTCCACCGCCTGGCGCTCGAGCAGCTTCAGGGCGCCGTCGGTGTCGACCATGTCGTACAAGGCGTCGTAGAGCGGGCGGAGATACGGGTCGATCTTGGCCATCAGGTCGCCGGGGAGGAAGCCGAGCCTTTCGCCGGCCTCGACCGCCGGCCTGGTGAGGATGATTCGTTGCACCTGCTTGCTCTGCAGGGCCTGCACCGCCATGGCGACGGCCAGCCAGCTCTTGCCGGTACCGGCCGGACCGAGTCCGAAGGTGATGACGTTGGCGCGGATCGCGTCGATGTAGCGCTTCTGCCCGGCTGTCTTCGGCCGGATCGCCCGCCCCTTCGCGCCGCGCATGATGTCGTCGGTGAACACCGCGCTCGGGCGCTCGTGGTGCTGCACCATGTCGATCGACCGGGCCAGGCTCACCTCATCGAGGTGCTGCCCGCGTTGCAGCAACAGCACCATGTCTTCAATAAGTCGTCCGGCGCCATCGGCACCTTCACCGTCGAGGTGGATCTCGTTGCCGCGAACTACGATCGTCGCATCGGGGAACGCATCCTCGATCTGGCGGAGGTAGACATCGCGTGGCCCTAGGAGGGCCGGCATGATCTGTGGACCCGGCACAAGCACCGTGTGCGTTGGATTGGTCGACGTCATGCGCGGTCGGTCGGCGAGGGACTCATGTCGCCCTCAGGGTAGCGAATCGCTACGGTCGCGGTCGCTGTTTCTTGGGTCGTCAGGTGAACGAGGGCGTGAGCATGTCGTCGACGAGAAGTGCCTGGTGCCTTCGACCGTGGGCGAAGTCGACCGCGTAGTAGCGCTGGATCGGTCGTGCCGAGGGAGACCATCGAGGCAAGCCGCGACATCATCTCGGCGAGACCGCCGGTCTCTTCGGGCTGGTTCACCCGCGGCGTATCGAACACGAGCAGCGCGCCTTCGTCGGCTTCGATCGCGAACGTGTCCTTGGCCAGGCGCACGAGAGCGCCCTTGGCGACGTGCGACGGATGGACCACCACCCAGAGGATGCAGTGGATCGCGTTGCGCAGCGTGTGGTCGGGATAGTGCTTCTCGAAGAACGCCTGGCTGAGGTATCTGGTGGCTGAAACATCGGTGCCGATCAGGGTGGCCGCAACGGGGTCCTGATCGCTCCACAGCACCCACAGCCGATTCGCCGGGTCGCTGAGCACCTCGTCGAACTCGTGGCGGTAGAGGGTCTCACGCGATGCAGCGTCTTCGGCCGTACGGCGATAGGCGAGCTCGTAGAGGCGCCAGATCTTCTCGCGCAGTTCCGGACTGGTGACACTGCTGTGGCGGGGGAGGATGTCGAGCACTTTCAGCGCGCAAACAAACACCCCTTGCGTTTCTCCGCTCCAATTCGTTAGCATAGGCAGTCGAACCCACCGGCGGGTGGATGGTCAGGCGGACCGTCTATGTGCCGGAGATCGAGGCACCATGGCGTCGAACCGAACCAAGACCACCTGGATCTACTTCTTCCTAGGTTGTGTGGTGGTTGCCGCCGGCATCATCGCCCCCGACCGGTACGGCGATCTCGCCTACCTCATCGCCGCGGCACAGATCGTGCCCGTCATGTTGTTCTCGTACCGCGTCGACCGGGCGCCGAAGGGCTTGCTGCTCGCCATCGCCCTGATCGGCACCTTCTACGGCCTGTCGGCGGTAACCGCTGGCGTGTGGGGCGAAACAGGAGTTCCCCGGTTCGTCTCGAACCTGTTCGAGCTGGTCGGCGGATCGCTGATGGTGGCCGGCCTGGTCATCCTGGTGCGCCAACGACGGGGCATGAACACCGCCGCGGTCATCGGCGACGCGATGATCGTCGGGCTCGGGAGCTGGCTGATGGCGTGGGTGGCCTTCCTCCAACCGACCCTCGCAGTCAGCGATGAGCCGCTGATCAGCTCGCTGGTTGCAGGCTTCTACCACCCGACCGGCTCCGTGATCCTGTTCCTGATGGCGGTCTACCTGTTCACCGAGACCAAGACCAATGCCTCGTCGTGGTTCATCGGTGCATCGGTGCTCGCCACGCTCATGGGCGATCTGATCTACGCCTTGGTCGACGCCGGCCACCTCGGCGCCGGTGTCCTCGACTTCGCCTACTCGCTCTACACGCTCGGGTACTTCGCTGTCGCCGCTGCGTTCCTGCACCCCAGCGTCAAGTCGCTCGAGCAGACGCAGAGCTCGGGCGACTCGCAACGGCTGCTCGGTCGTTTGATCATCACGACCTCGTCGTTGGTCTTCCCCGTCATCGTGCTCGCCGCATCCGGCCCGAAGAGCACGGCCGACCAGATCGTCCGGTCGATCTCGGCGCTCGTGCTGGCCAGCGCTGTGACGCTTCGCGTCGTGCTGTCGGTGAGGGCCAACAGCGACGCGCAGTCCGAGCTGCTGAAGCAGGCGTACACCGACGCACTCACCGGCCTTCCCAACCGGGTGCTGCTGCTCGACCGCATCTCGTCGTACGTCAACGAGCTGTGGCGTGCCGATCGCGAACCGACGCTGTTCTTCGTCGACCTCGACCGATTCAAGAACATCAACGACAGCCTCGGCCACTCAGCCGGCGACGAGGTTCTCAGGATCGTCGCCGAGCGGCTGATCGGAACCGTGCCGCGAGAGGCGATGGTGGCGAGGTTGTCGGGCGACGAGTACGTCGTGCTCGACCCCACGACGCGATCGCTCAGCAACGCATCCGCGCTGGCCGAGCGTCTCCTGTCGGTGTTCCGTGAGCCGATCGCACTGGCCCAAGGCGACGTGTTCGTCACGGCCAGCATCGGTGTTGCCTCGATCGACTCGATCTCGGTGAAGCCCGAGGACGTGCTGCGTCACGCCGACACGGCGATGTACCGGGCAAAGGACTCCGGCCGGAACTGCATGGCGTTCTACGACGAGTCGATGCACGAGCGGATCGCCCACCGGCTTGCCGTCGAGACCGCCCTCTACCGAGCGCTCGATCGTCAAGAGCTGCGCATGTTCCACCAGCCGATCCTCGACCTCGACACCGGCGAAGTGGTGGGGTTCGAGGCCCTCATGCGCTGGCAGCAGGGCGACGGCACCATCGTGTCGCCCGCCGAGTTCATCCCCATCGCTGAAGACACCGGCACGATCATCCCCATCGGCGCGTGGGCACTGCTCGAAGCACTCACCCAGCTGCGCCG
This sequence comes from Acidimicrobiaceae bacterium, assembly GCA_006515795.1. Lineage (GTDB taxonomy): Bacteria > Actinomycetota > Acidimicrobiia > Acidimicrobiales > Ilumatobacteraceae > VFMC01. The sequence goes on from VFMC01000243.1 coordinate 5,610, forward strand.
GTGGATCGACGACGGCGTGTGCAGCCCTCAGGCGACGATGTCGGTGAACGTGTCGCCCCGACAGCTCGCCGATCCGAACCTGCCGTCGGTCGTCAGTGAGGCGCTCAGCCGATCGGGTGTCGATCCGAGCCTGCTGTGGATCGAGATCACCGAGAGCGTGATGATCTCCGAACCCGAGCTGGCGTTGGCGACGTTGCAGAAGATGAAGGCCCTCGGCGTGCGTGTTGCCCTCGACGACTTCGGCACCGGCTACTCGTCGCTGTCGCTGCTGCAGCGCTTCCCGCTGCAGCGGATCAAGATCGACCGGGCCTTCGTGCAGGGCGTGGCCGACAACCCGAGCGACCGGGCCCTGGTGCGCACCATCGTGGCGATGGGAATATCGCTCGGGCTCGACATGGTGGCCGAGGGCGTCGAGAGCCTGCACCAGATGCAGGTGCTCAGCGAGCTCGGCTGCAAGAAGGCGCAGGGCTACCTCATCAGCCACCCGGTGCCGGCCGACGCGATGCGTTCGACCGTTTCGGCGCTGGAGCGGCTCGGGAGGTTCCCGCTGCTGCGCGGCGATCACCGGGCCGGGCAGTTGTAGAACATCTGGATGCCAGACGACGGAGGATTCACGACACGCAGTGGTCTCGTCGTTCCCGCCGAGGCGCTCTCGGTTCGCTTCTCCCGGTCGTCGGCACCTGGTGGCCAACATGTGAACACCTCATCGACGAAGGTCGACCTGCGCTGCGATGTGTGCCTGGTCGTGGCGAGCGACGTGGTGACGAACCGCCTCCTCGAAACGCTCGGGCCGGAGGTGCGCGTCGTGGTGTCGAGCGAGCGTTCTCAGCTCCGGAACCGGACCGAGGCGTTGCGTCGACTCGGCGAGCGGCTCGACGAGGCCGCGATCATCCCGATCGATCGTCGACCAACGCGCCCGACGCGGGCATCGGTGCGGCGCCGCCTCGACGACAAGCGTCGCCACGCCGAACGCAAGGCGACTCGCCGGTATCGCGACAACGACTGACGGCGCCCGTAGGCGAGTGACCGTCGGGGCGGCTACTCGCCGCGCCGGCTGCGCCTCCGCGTGCGGTCGCCGTCGCCTGCTGCCGACGGCATCGCGTTGGTGAGCGGCCCGATCTGGTCGACGACCTCGGCCACGGTGGGTGTCGGCGCCGGAACGCGCTGATCGAGCGCTCGGCGCATGGCGGCGAGGTGCTCCGGCGACGTTCCACAGCAGCCACCGACGATCCGGGCGCCGGCATCGGCGGCGAGTTGGGCGTACCGGGCCATCAGCTCCGGCGTGCCGGAGTAGACGATCTCCGTGCCCTGGAACTGTGGGATGCCACAGTTCCCCTTCGAGATGACCACGTCGTGCTCGCCGCTGCAGATCGACAGCACCGTCACGACGATGTCGCTCGCGCCGACACCGCAGTTGGCACCGAAGGCAACCGGAGCCACCGCGAGTCCATCGAACGCTCGCACGAGGGCATCGGGCATGATGCCCATCATCGTGCGCCCGGCGGTGTCGAACGAGCAGGTGGCCGTGTACGGCACGCCGACATCGATCGCTGCCTGCGCGGCGGCGCGGACCTCCTCGATCGACGACATCGTCTCGATCCAGATGACGTCGACACCTCCGGCGATCAGGCCCTCGATCTGCTCACGGAAGCTGGCGACTGCCACATCGTGGGTGAGTGCGCCGAGTGGCACGAACAGCTCTCCCGTGGGGCCGACCGAGCCGGCCACCACCACGGGTCGGTCCGCCGCGTCGGCCACGGCGCGAGCAAGTCGTGCCGCGTACTCGGCCAGCTCGAACACCCGGTCGTCGGCCTTGTGCAGCTTCAACCGCTGGCGTGTGCCACCGAAGGAGTTGGTGAGGATGATGTCGGCTCCGGCGTCGACGAACTGCTGATGAAGGCCGGTGATGGCGAGCATGTCGGCGAGCGAGATCCGCATTCAGGAAGCTCCGATTGAATCGAGGGTGCCTACAAGGATAGACCGTTGACCTGCTGTCGGGCCGGTCGTACAGTCCCGCACGTCGCGCTCGCGAAGACGATGCGCCCGACTCCGAGGAGCAGCCGAATGCCTCACGTGGCGGCCTACGCGCCGGGCTCACCGTCATGGGTCGACCTCGGAACACCCGATCCCGATGCCGCGGCCACGTTCTACGGAGGCCTGTTCGGCTGGACGATCGTCGCCGGTCCGAAGGAGTCGGGCGGTTACCGGATGTGTCTGCTCGACGATCAGCCCGTTGCCGGCATCGGCCCGCAGCCGAACCCAGACATGCCGCCGTGGTGGATGAGCTACATCACCGTTGCCGACGCCGACCGGTCGGCGGCGACTATCGAGGCGGCCGGGGGCATGGTCGTCGTCGCTCCGATGGACGTGCTCGACGTGGGGCGAATGGCGGTCGCCCGCGACGTGGCCGGCGCGGTGTTCTCGATCTGGCAGCCGCGCTCGCACATCGGCGCTCATGTCGTGAACGAGCCGAACACGCTGTGCTGGAACGAGCTGACCACCCGGGCCAAGGGTGAGTCGATCGAGTTCTACCGCGCCGTGTTCGATTGGCACGCGCAAGCGCACGGCGACGCGCCGGGCGACTACGTCGAGTTCCACCTGCGCACAGCTGGGCCCACGGCGCTGCCCGGCGGGGATTCGGCGATTGCCGGGCTGATGCCGATGGTGGGCGACATGTGGCCGGCTGAACTCCCGAACCACTGGATGGTGTACTTCGCCACCGAAGACGTCGACGACGCCGTGGTTCGCGTGAACGACCTCGGCGGATCGGTGTCGGTGCCACCCACGGAGATCCCACCGGGTCGCTTCGCCGTTGTGAACGATCCGCAGGGCGCGGTGTTCAGCCTGCTCACGTTCCGGCCGGACGCAGCATGACCGGCCTCAGGTGACGGGCACGAGCACGGCCGGGTTCAGGATGCCGTCCGGATCGAAGGCGTGCTTCAGGACGCGCATCGCCGCGACCTCGTCGGCCGAGCGATCGAGGTGCAGCCATCTGGCCTTGGCCGTACCGATTCCGTGCTCGGCGCTGATGCACCCGCCGAGGCCGCAGGCGTAGCGGTAGATCGTCTCGGCGAGCACGTCGTCGGGGCCGACCACACCGGTGACGTTGACGTGGATGTTCCCGTCGCCGACATGTCCGAACTGCCATGTTCGGGCACCGGGCTCCACCCCGGCAACCACGGTCGGCACCTCGGCGACGAATCTCGCCAACATCGCCGCCGGGATGGTCACGTCGAACTTGTGCGGCACGCCGAGTCGACCGATCGAGGCGGTGTGCTCCTCGCGTAGCCTCCAGAGTGCGGCTCGTCGCTGCGGATCGGTTGCGACCACCACGTCGCCCACCGATCGCGCTGCCTCGACGACGGCGCCGAGCGACTCGACGACATCGTGCGAGCCCGATGCTTCGAGCAGCACCAGCGCCGCCCACGGATGCGCCATCGGCATCGGCACCCCCGCCGACGAGCACACGAGGGCTACGCCATCGGCAAGCATCAGCTCAGCGGCGTCGAGCCGATCGAACGTCGAGCGGATCAGGCCGACCGCCTCCACCGCGTCGGCCACCGTGGCGAAACCGGCGATGGCCGTCACGTGCTGAGCGGGAGCGGCCACCAGACGAAGCCGGGCCGCGGTGACGATCCCGAGAGTGCCCTCGCTGCCGCACAGCAGCGACGGCAGGTGGTACCCCGTGTTGTCCTTCACCAGCCCATTGAGCCTGCTGATCAGATGCCCGGTGCCGAGCACGGCTTCGATGCCCACCAGCTGTTCGCGAGTACCTCCGTAGCGGAGCACGTTGATGCCGCCGGCGTTGGTCGCGATCGTGCCCCCGACCGTCGCCGATCCCCTCGCTCCGAAATCCACCGCGTAACGGAGCCCGGCGGCGAGCGCGGCACGCTGGACCGCTTCCACCGTGACACCGGCACCGACGGTGATCTGCCGGGCCAGGACATCGACGTCGCCGACCAGATCGAGACGCCGGAGGCTGAGCACCACCTCGCCGTGCAGCGGCACGCCTCCTCCGACGAGGCCGGTGTTCCCACCCTGGGGCACGAGCGCTGCGCCACGGGCGCGACACAGAGCGACGATCGCCGAGACCTCGTCGGCCGAGGCGGGTCGAGCGACGGCGGTGGTGGCGCCGACGAAGCGGCCCGTCCAATCGACCTCGTATCCGCGTAGAAGGTCGGGATCGGTCAACACGTTGTCGGCACCGACGATCGCGACGAGCTCGCGGATCAGGGCTGCGGGCACGCCCGATCGTCCCGGTCGTGTCGCGCCAGGATCGCTTGGCGGATCAGGATGACGGCAACCAAGCCCGTCCACAGCAACGGGTTGCCGAGCGTGCGCAACACCCAGTCGGTGCCGTCGCGCATGCTCTCCACACTGCGGCCGAGAAGGGCGAGACCCGCGCCGACCGCGCCGATCGCGCCCACGAGCAGCCCGCACAGCAGGGCGCTGGCGCCAACCACGCGGGCATGCTTACCGACGCCGGTCTCCCCGGTCGACATGATCTCGATCAGTGCCACGGCGGTGGTACCGAGCCCGAAGACCAACGCCGAACGAGCCAGCCACCCGAGTTGCGCCCACTCCGTGGGTGCTACACCGGTTCCCTTGGCGAGCCGTTGCCACGAGGCCCGGGCGCTGCGTTCGAACATCGAGAACCCGAGCAACGCGGTGAACCCCGAAGCCAGCTGCTGGGCCGCGGTGAACAGGAAC
>VFMC01000244.1:0-1912 GCA_006515795.1 Acidimicrobiaceae bacterium
TTCACCTCGTGCAGCTCGACCTGCGCGTCTTGCGGCATGCGGCGGGTGAGGCTGGCCAGCAACCGGCTGACCCGATGGAAGCCGATCACGGGCCGGCGGGCCGCGTGCACCTCCTGGCCGCCGTCGCTCACCAGCACCACGTCGTCGCTGAGGATGCGGCGAAGATCGTCGATCTGCCCGAAGGCGCACGCGGCCATGAAGGCATGCAGCAGGTCGGCGCGCCGCGAGGGTGCCGGCTCGAAACGACGCCGCTCATCGCGCACCCGCTTGCGGGCACGGCTGGCGATCTGCCGGCATGCCCCCTCGCTCCGCTCGACGATGGGAGCGATCTCTGCATATGACTCGCCGAACACGTCAGCGAGCAGGAACACCGCCCGCTCCACCGGGCCGAGCCGCTCGAGCACGACGAGGAAGCCGATCGTCAGTGATTCGGCGAGCTCGACGGAGGCCAGCGGGCCGTCGTCGTCGGTCAGAACCGGCTCGGGCAGCCACGGGCCCACGTACCGCTCGCGCTGACGTTGTGCCGACTTCAACGTGTCCAGCGCCAGGCGCGCCGCGGCCGTAGTCAGCCAAGCCGCCGGGCTCTCGATGGCTGCGCGGCCAACTTGACCGAGGCGCTCCCAGCGCAGCCACGTCTCTTGAACCACGTCCTGCGCATCGACGGTGCTACCGAGCATGCGATACGCGAGGGCGTGCAGGCGTTGGCGCTCTGCCTCGAAGACGCCGGTGTGCTCGATGCTTGCGGTCATCGTGCGATCAGTTTGACAGCCGCAGCGGCTGCCTCCTCGGCGCTCGCCAGCGCAGCGTCCAGCAGGTGACCGCGCCGCCCGACCCAGTCGCCGGCGAGGAACACGCCGGAGCGGGCGACGTCGGCGACACCGGGCCGAGCGGGCATGCCGCCGCGCGACGCGGTGGTCAGTGCCCCCACCACCGTCATGCGATGGAGGTAGCGCTCCTCCACGATCCGATCGGCGGTTATGCCGACGTGGGCCGCATGGACATCCAGTTCGGCGCGTTGGGCGATGGGCTCGGTGCGCTCGTTCGGGGCCAGGTAACGCGCCACGTGGACCACCGAGTGGTGAGCCGGCGCGAGCGTTGCCGCGGGACTGTGCGCCGACAGGTACAGCGGAGCGTCCAGGCCGAAGAGGAGCGACGGGTCGATCGCACCGGTGATGCCGAGGTCGAGACATGCGGCTTCCACCGGTGCGCCCACGTCGAAGTCGGTGCGGCCCAGCAAGGACGACGCTGCGGCGGGGGTGCCGACGGCGACGATCGCGGCACGCGCCACCAGTGGTGCCCGTTCGGAGCACTCCACCACCACTGCTCCGCCGTCGCAGGACACCGATGTGGCGGTCCCCTGCTGCACGTCGAGCGCCGCCACGAGCGCCGACACGAGAGACTGCCAACCGCCATCGAGGTAGCGAACTCCGCGGCCCAACGCCATCTGCATCTGGCCCACCACCAGATCGGCGCTGACCATCTCCGGTGCATTCGTGTAGCTGGCGACGCGGGCCAACATCTCGACCAGCAGTTCGCCGTCGCGCGGCAGGTCCGCGCGGGAGAGCCAGTCGCGGAAGCTGACCTCGGCCAGCGTCTCGGCGCGGACCTTCGGTAGACGGGTGAGCAGACGGCCGATGCCCACCTTCGCCTTCCAGCCCAGCAGCGAGCTGCGTAGCAACGTGACCGCACCGGTTGGGAGCGCTGCCACGCGCTCTCCGAGAAGACCGAAGGCGGACGACCCTGGTGCGCCGCCGGTGGCGCGCACGCCCAACGTGGCGAGCACCGCCTCGGCATGGCCGCCGCGGTACAGCGCATGTGGGCCGCGGTTGAACAAGAAGCCTCGCCGCTCGTCGGTGCGGCCGCGACCGCCGGCGGGTTGACCGTCGAGCACCACCACGGAGCAGCCGGCGCG
>VFMC01000244.1:1923-9179 GCA_006515795.1 Acidimicrobiaceae bacterium
ACGTGACAGCTCGCGCAGGTGTTCAACGAGCGAGCGTCATGGCGGGCACGCCGCCCACCAGCGTCGCCGCGATCAGCGGAACGCCCGGGCGATAGACGAGGTGCGTGTACGACGGGGCATCGAGCATCACCATGTCGGCGCGGCACCCCGGGGACAGACGACCGACGTCGGTGCGCCGAAGTGCGCCTGCTCCCCCGCTGGTTGCCGCGGCTATCGCCTCGTCGATGGTCATGTGCATCTCGCGCACCGCGAGCGCGATGCAGAACGACATCGACGTGGTGTAGCTGGTGCCGGGGTTGCAGTTGGTGGCCAGTGCCACCGACGCTCCGGCATCGATGACGCGACGCGCGTCTGGATATGGCTGGCGGGTGCAGAAGTCTGCTGCCGGAAGGAAGGTGGCCACCGTGTCGCTGCCGGCGAGGGCGTCGATGTCGGCGCCGGTGAGGTGGGTGCAGTGGTCGGCCGATGCGCAGCCGAGCTCGACGGCGAGCTGCACGCCAGGTCCGGGACCGAGCTGATTGGCGTGCAGGCGTGCCCCGAGCCCGGCTGCCTTGCCGGCGGTGAGCACGGCGCGGCACTGGTCGGCATCGAAGGCCCCCGTCTCGCAGAACGCGTCGATCCAGCGGGCATGTGGCCGTGCCGCGGCGAGCATGTCGGTGCACACGAGGTGCACGTAGTCGTCGGCCCGCCCCTCGAACCCGGGTGGCACGAGATGAGCCCCGAGGAACGTGGTGTCGGTCGTGAACGAGGAAGCGATCTCGAGGCAGCGCTCCTCGTGGTAGGTGTCAAGCCCGTAGCCGGACTTGATCTCGACGGTGGTGATGCCGGCCCGGAGGGCTTCTTCGCGGCGACCGGCGGTGAGTGCCGTGAGCTGGTCGTCGGTGGCGGCGCGGGTGGCGTCGACGGTAGTGCGGATCCCCCCTGCCGCATACGCCGCGCCGGCCATCCTGGCGGCGAACTCGTCGCCCCTGTCGCCGGCGAACACGAGGTGGGTGTGGCTGTCGACGAACCCGGGGATCACGCACCGACCGCCGGCGTCGATGCGCTGGTCGGCCGCGGCGCCGGCGCGCTCGAGCGAGATCACGATGCCGTCGTCGATCACGATCGCCGCGTTGCGGAGCAGGCCGAGCGGGCCCTCGCCGAGAGAGGCATCGCCGGTGACGAGCAAGCCTATGTGGTCGACGACCGTCGTCATCATCCGTCCATCCCCGCGTGGACCAGCCCAGTGATCGCCGCGTCCAGCTCGGCGGCGACGTCGATGGCGCGATGCCGGGCGTCGGCCACGACGACACGTCCAGCGACCACGACGTGGGTGACATCGCCGGCCGAACCGGCGAACACGACCGATTCGAGGGCGTGCTCGCGCCTGGTACCGGCCAGGCGCGGCGTGTCGAGGCGGACGGTGACGAAGTCGGCCAGGGCACCAACGGCGATCGTTCCCGTATCGCCCCATCCGAGGCTCGAATGGCCGTGCACCGTTGCGGCGCGGAGCAACGACGGCGCGTCGTGGCTGCCGCGCACGAGCGACGCCAACCTCTCGTTCAGCTCGACGGCACGCGCCTCCTCGAACAAGTCGATCACCGCGTGCGAGTCGCTACCGAGCGACAAGTGTGCCCCGGCATCGCGCAGTGCCAGTGCGGGGCCGATGCCGTCGGCGAGGTCGCGCTCGGTCGTCGGGCAGAAGCACGCGGTGCAGCGCGACCTGCCGAGCAGATCGATGTCGCCATCGGTGAGGTGGGTGGCGTGCACGGCCGTGAACCTCTCCCCCAGCGCGCCCCGCTCGGCGAGGAGCTGCACCGGCGTGAGGCCGAGCACGTCGAGGCATCGCTCGTTCTCGGCGGGCTGCTCGGAAACGTGGGCATGCAACGGAGCCTGGCGTGAGGCAGCCCACGCGGCGACCACTTCGATGTCGGCCGGCGCGACGGCGCGCACCGAGTGTGCCGCCGCGCCGATGCGACTGGTTGCCGACACAGTGGCGTCGAGCACGCTCGCCCGCGTGGCCCAGCTCAGCGCGTCGCCATCGGTGAATCGCTGCTGCACCGCGTTCAGTTCGACGGCGCCCCCACCAGCCCCCCCGGTGTCGAACCCTCCGCGCAGGTAGCAGGTGTCGAGCAACGTGATCCGCAGGCCCGCGTCGGCGGCGGCGGCGATGAGGGCAACGCCCATCGCGTTGGCGTCGGTGTACGGCTTGCCGCCGGGCGCATGGTGCAGGTAGTGGAACTCGCCGACGCAGGTGACGCCCGCCAGGACCATCTCGCCGTACACAGCGCGAGCGAGTTGGAAGTACGAGTCGGGATCGAGGCCGGCGGCCGCTGCATACATCTGTTGGCGCCACGTCCAGAACGAGCCGGTGCCGACCTGGGTGCGGCCGCGCAGTGCCCGGTGGAAGGCATGGCTGTGGGCGTTGGCCAGGCCGGGCAGCGTCACGCCGGCGAGTCGCTGCGACCCCGGAGGAGCGCCTACACCGGCGACGACCGAGGTGATCCGGTCGCCGGTGACACCGATCGCCACGTCGGCCTCGGCAACATCGCCGCCGAGCCAGGCCAGCTCGCAGTGGTACACGGCATCCGGCCGCGTGTCCGGCCGCGTGTACGGTCGGAGGGGATCAGCCATCACGATCCGACGCGCTGCACGAACGCGGTGATGCGCTCGACGAACTCGGCCCTGTGGAAGCGCTCGAACTGCTCCCACGTGGTGAACGTGGTCGGATCGGTGACGCGGTCGAGGAACAGCACACCGTCGAGGTGATCGCACTCGTGTTGGAACGTGCCGGCGGTGAGCCCACGCTTCACTTCGTCGTGCGCGACGCCGTGCCGGTCGAGCCAACGGACGCGGATGTTGACGTGCCGGTGGACGGCGCCGCGCAGGTTGGGCACCGACAGGCAGCCCTCGTTGATCTCGACCATCTCGACCATCTCGCCCGCGCCCACGACTCCTGGTCCCGGTCCGCCGGTGAGCACCTCGATCACCGGGTTCACGATCACCGTCAACGGGATGCGCGGCTTGTACGGATAGCGCGGGTTGTCGTTCACCTCGATCGTCGCGATCCGCATCGCGACGCCGATCTGGTTGGCGGCGATGCCGGCCCCGTTGGCGTGGTGCATCGTGTCGATCAGATCGTCGATGAGTTGCTGCACCTCCTTCGACTGCAACTCGTCGGGGGTGACCTCGCGGGCACGCTCGCGCAGCACCGGATGCCCGACGGTGATGATCTCGCGCACGGTCATGCGGCCCGGCTCCACAGCACCGGGAACAGCGGATGGTCGAGCGGTGCCCCATCGGCGAGCTCGTCGGCGAGCCCGGGGAACGGCGGCGAGGTGTGCCACGGGCGCGGTGCGTGCACCATGTCGTCGCCGAGGAACCGCACCGACAGCACCCGCCTGCGCCGGGTTCCGTCGACCCCGGCTGCGGCGTGCAAGGTGAGCATGTGGAAGAACACCGCATCGCCCGGTTCCAGCTGCCAGCCGATCAATCGGAACTGCTCATGGCCGCCGTCGATGTCGGGGAGCTCGGCCAACGATCCGGCCGGGAACCACTTCGCCCGCCCGTCGAGGAAGGTGCGCGGCATGTACCACGGCCCCTGCCCGTCGCCGTCACGGTGCGAGCCGGCGACGAACTCGAGCGTCGACGGGCGCGGCACCGGATCGACGGGGAACCACATGCTGATGTTCTGTCGCCCGTCGACGTTGTAGTACGGCAGGTCCTGGTGCCAGGGCGTGCGTTGGCGGGTGCCGGGCTCCTTCACCAAGACGTGGTCGTGGTAGAGCCGCACCTCTTGGCCAGTGGTGAGAGCGAAGCGAGGTTGGCCTCGATGGCTCGTTCGGCGAGGGCGATCTCGTCGCTCGAGAAGGCACCGCGCACGCACACCGCTCCATCTCGCCAGAAGTCGCCTTCGACGATCACGCCGGCTCGGTCATCGGGATGCGGACGCCCCGTTCGGCTGCCACCTCAGTGGCGCGGTCGTAGCCGGCGTCGGCGTGGCGGATCACACCCATGCCCGGATCGGTGGTGAGCACACGTGCCAGCTTCTCATCCGCGAGCGCCGTGCCATCGGCGAGGCACACCATGCCGGCGTGGATCGAGCGGCCGATGCCCACCCCGCCGCCATGGTGGATGCTCACCCACGTGGCGCCGCTGGATGTATTGACCAGCGCGTTGAGCAACGGCCAGTCGGCGATCGCGTCGGAACCGTCGGCCATCGACTCGGTCTCGCGGTACGGCGATGCCACCGACCCCGAGTCGAGGTGGTCGCGTCCGATGACGATCGGCGCCTTCAGCTCGCCGCGGCGGACCATCTCGTTGAAGCGCAGTCCCAGGCGGTGGCGCTCGCCGTAGCCGAGCCAGCAGATGCGCGCCGGCAGGCCCTGGAACGCCACCCGCTCCCCCGCGAGCGCGATCCAGCGATGGAGGCCTTCGTCGTCGGGGAACTCCTCGAGCACGGCCCGGTCGGTGGCCGCGATGTCGGCGGGATCGCCGCTGAGCGCCACCCACCGGAACGGCCCCTTACCCTCGCAGAAGAGCGGCCGGATGTACGCGGGCAGGAAGCCGGGGTAGTCGAAGGCCCGCTCGAACCCACCGAGCTGGGCCTCGGTGCGCAGGCTGTTTCCGTAGTCGAACACCTCGCTGCCGCGGTCGAGGAACCCCACCATCGCCCGGCAGTGCTCGGCCATGCTCGCCCGCGAACGGCGGATCAGTTCTTGTGGATCGTTGCGCGCCATCTCTGCGGTGGCCTCGGTGGTGAGATCGACGGGCACGTAGCTGAGCGGATCGTGGGCGCTTGTCTGATCGGTGACGATGTCGGCGGCGAAGCCCATCTCGAGCAGCTTGGGCAGCACTTCGGCTGCGTTGCCGACCAAGCCGACCGACAGCGCTCGCCGCTCGTCGCGAGCTTGCTCGCAGCGGGCAACCGCATCGTCGAGCGAGTCGGCGATCTCGTCGAGGTACCGAGTCTCGATGCGCCGCTGCACGCGCCACGGGTCGACGTCGATGCACAGCGCCACGCCGCCGTTCATGGTGACGGCGAGCGGCTGCGCGCCTCCCATCCCACCGAGGCCGGCGGTGAGCGTGATCGTGCCGGCAAGTGAACCGTGGAAGCGCTTGCGGCCAATCTCGGCGAAGCACTCGTAGGTGCCCTGCAGGATCCCCTGAGTACCGATGTAGATCCACGAGCCGGCGGTCATCTGGCCGTACATCGTGAGCCCCATCGCCTCGAGCCGGCGGAACTCGTCCCATGTGCCCCATTGCGGCACGAGGTTGGAGTTGGCGATCAACACCCGCGGCGCCCACTCGTGAGTGCGGAACACACCCACCGGCTTGCCCGATTGCACGAGCATCGTCTCGTCGGCCGCGAGTGTGGTGAGCGTGCGCGCCATCGCGTCGAACGCGTCCCACGATCGTGCCGCCCGGCCCGTTCCGCCGTACACCACGAGGTCGTCGGGGCGTTCAGCCACCTCCGGGTCGAGGTTGTTGTGCATCATCCGGTACACGGCCTCCTGCGGCCAGCCGAGGCAGTTGAGATCGGTGCCACGTGGGGCCCGGACGGGGCGGGGACCGCTCATGAGTCGCCAATGGATGCCTCGACTGCGGCGACGAACGATCCACCGGCGAGCAGTGCCTCGGCGGCGCAGAGGTCGGGCGACAACCATCGGTCGGGGCCGGGCCCGGCTACCGCGGTGCGCAGCGCGCCGAGCGCCGCTGCGGTTCCGGGACCAGGTACGAGCGGCGCGCGCAGGTCGATCGCCGCGCCGGCGCAGACGAGCTCGACGGCAACGATGCGCCGCAGGTTGTCGATGGCGCGGCGCAGCTTGCGGGCCGCGGCCCAACCGTTCGACACGTGGTCTTCTTGCATCGCGCTCGTCGGCAGGGAATCGACCGACGCAGGAACTGCGAGTCGCTTGTTCTCCATCGCCATCGCGGCCTGCGTGTAGTGACCGATCATGTACCCGGAGTTAACGCCGGCGTCGGCGGTGAGGAACGGCGGCAGGCCGTGAGAGCGAGCGACGTCGAGCATCCGGTCGGTGCGACGCTCGGCGATCGCCGACAGTTCGCTGACCGCGATGGCCAGGAAGTCGCACACGAACCCGAGCGGCGCGCCGTGGAAGTTGCCGCACGACTCCACCCGGCCGTCGGGCAGGATCATCGGGTTGTCGATGGCTGCGTCGAGCTCGCGTTCGGCGATGGTGCGGGCATGGGCGATGGTGTCGAGCGCGGCACCGTGCACCTGAGGAGTGCAGCGCAGCGAATAGGCATCCTGAACGCGCGAGTCGTCGGTGCGGTGGCTGGCGACGATCGGCGAGTCGGCCAGCAGCCGGCGCAGGCGGGCCGCGCTGATGGCCTGACCCACCTGCGGACGGAGCGCCTGGAGGTCGGCGGCGAAGGCGCGATCGGTGCCCAGCAGGCCTTCCACGGTCATCGCCGCGGCGATGTCGGCCGCGACCGCCAGGACATCGAGGTCGTGGATGGCCAGCACGAGCATGCCGAGGATGCCGTCGGTTCCGTTGATCAGGGCCAGGCCCTCCTTGGCGCGCAACGTGACCGGGCGCAGGCCGGCGGCCGCGAGCGCCGCGGCGGTGGACTTCAGCGTGCCGTCTGTGGCGCGCACCTCGCCCTCGCCGAGGAGCGCCAGTGCACAGTGGCTGAGCGGTGCGAGGTCGCCGCTCGCGCCGAGCGAGCCGTGCTCGCGGACCACCGGCGTGATGCCGGCGTTGAGCATCGCCAGTTGCAGATCGACCAGCTCGGGGCGGGCGCCGGAGCGAGCCATCGCCAGGCTGCGGGCGCGTAGCAGCAGCATCGCCCGAACCACTTCGCGTTCCACTTCGTCGCCCATGCCGGCGGCGTGCGAGCGCACCAGCGCGACCTGCAGCTCGGCGGTGCGCTCGGGTTCGATCACCTTGTTGGCGAGTGCCCCGAACCCGGTGGTGACTCCGTACACCGGCTGGTCGGCCGCGACGAAACCGTCGATCAGCGCGGCCGAGACCAACATCGCCTGGCGAGCGTCGTCGTCGAGGGCGACCGGCGAATCGTGGCGGGCGACGGCGACCACCTCGGCGGAGGTGAGGCCTAGGCCGGCTAGGACGGTGGGCGCTGCTGTCATGTGGCCTCTGGCGAGATTGGCGGGATTGGCGAGATGCGTGAGGTGGTGTCGATCGCTCGACGGAACTCTTCTGGAAGCGGCGACGACGATCGATCGAGCTGCTCGACCACCTTCTGGCCGAGGCCGTTCTGGTTGGTGATGGCCCGAGCGACTGTCGCGCCGA
>VFMC01000244.1:9317-10484 GCA_006515795.1 Acidimicrobiaceae bacterium
GCCCGCCGCCGCGACCGGCGCCTCGGGCGGCGCTGCGTCGGCGGCACTTGGCGACGAGCGCAGCAGCGCGAGTAGCGCGTCGAGCTGCTCCTTCGGCGTCGACCAGATCGGCTCGGCCACCGTGTCGTCGCCGCGCTTGCCTGCCTCGTACTCGGCCTTCAGGGTTGCCGCGGCCCGTTTGGCCTTAGCCGTGAAACCCTTCGCGAGACGTGCGGCCGCGGCGCCAGGTTCGGAAGCAGGCATCGGTCGCACACTACCCGCGGTCGCCCACACCGGCCCGGGCCCAGGGTCCACGGTGCAGGGCCCTGGGTCGGCGTGAGCCGTCACCGGAACGTGGCGGTCGAGCTCGCGGTGCGAGCCAGCAGGGCCTCGTCGAGCACGATGCCGAGGCCTGGTGAGTCGCCGAGCTCGATCCAACCACCGGCCGCGCCCAGATGTGTCGCCAAGGGGTAGTCGCGGCGCTCGATGGTCCACTCCGGTGGGTCGTAGGGCCACTCCACCCACAGCGAGCCCTCGTGCCCCACGGTTCCGGCGGTGAGGTGCAGGTTGGCGAGCATGCCGATGCCGTTGCCCCAAGTGTGCGGCGTGAACACCTTGCCGCGGGTCACCACCTCTCTCGCCAGCGACGCGAGCCCGCTGATTCCCTGCGAGCACACGCAGTCGGGTTGGAACACGTCGAGGCAGTCTCGCTCCAGCAGTTCACGGAACTCATACGGCTCGCGGGTCATCTCACCGCCGGCCACGAGCATCGTGCCCGTCTCGGCCAAATGGCCGCGCAGCGCGGCGAGGCCCGCGTAGTCGCCGCGGTGCAGCGGCTCCTCCATCCAGAACACCTGCTCGGCCTGCAGCCGCGCCGCGATCGTTGTGGCCGTCTCGAGAGACCAGGGCTGGCTTGTGTCCCATGGCATCCGCCAACCCTGGTTGCAGTCGACCATCAGCGTGAGGCGGTCGCCCACGGCGTCGCGCACCGCGCTGATCACCGCGAGGTCGTCGTCGATCGAGGGTCTTCCGAAGCGGATCTTCATCGCCTCGAAGCCGGCGTCGAGCATGCGGTGGGCGGTGGCCACCATGTCGGGCACGGCACGGTGCACAGCGCTGGATGCGTAGAGGCGCAACCGCGACGAGGTGCCACCGAGCATCTGCCACACGGGCCTGCCCTCGATCCTT
>VFMC01000245.1 GCA_006515795.1 Acidimicrobiaceae bacterium
GCATGTTGCAAGTGCAACAACTGCGGGCCGAGCGCGGTCTTACTACGATCGAAGCGAGCAAGCACCTCGTCTTCAGCGGCAATCCAGGCACCGGCAAGACAACCGTCGCTCGTCTGCTCAGCCAGATCTACCGGGCGATAGGTGTGGTCTCCAGGGGTCACCTGGTGGAGACCGATCGAGCGAAGCTGGTCGCCGGCTACGTGGGGCAGACTGCGCTGAAGACCCAAGAGACGCTCGATGCGGCGCTCGGCGGGATGCTGCTGATCGACGAGGCATACGCCCTCGCCCGCGGCGGCGAGAACGACTTCGGCCGAGAGGCGATCGACACGCTCGTGAAGTTCATGGAGGACCACCGCGACGATCTCGCCATCGTGGCCGCCGGGTACACCGAGGAGATGCTCACCTTCATCGACACCAACCCAGGGCTCAGAAGCCGGTTCACGAGGGTGGTCACCTTCCCCGACTACACGACCGACGAGCTCGTCATCATCTTCGTCAAGCTCGGGGCGAAGAGCCACTACGAGTGCAGCGACGACGCGTTACGACAGGTGCGCCACCTCATCGAGATCGAGCCGCGCACGCGTGGCTTCGGCAATGCACGATTCGTACGCAACCTGTTCGAGACCGCCGTCGCTCATCAGGCCATGCGCGTGGCGCCGCTCACCGACCCCTCCGACGAGCAGCTCACCACCTTGACGGCGTCCGACATCGCCCCCGTCGACAACTGAGCGTCGCGTAGTCTCACAGCCGTGCTTCCCGTTGCCGTCTTCGTTGGCGTGGCGCTGATCGCGCTGACCGTTTACGCGATGGTCCGCGGCCGCCAACGGCTGAGCGCCCACACCACGGTGGTCGACCCGTTCACCGTCGGTGAACCCTGGCGCCAGCACATGGCTGCCGCGCAGTCGGCCCAACGGCGCCTCGCCAAGATCGTCGCCTCGCTAGAGGAAGGACCCCTGCGAACTTCGATGGCAGGGATCGGTCGGCAGGTGGAACGTGGAGTCGCCGAGTGCTGGGAGATCGCCAGACGCGGAGATCAGCTCGACGCGACCATCCGCGATCTCGACGGGGCGTCGCTACAGATCCGGTACGACCGCGCCACCGACGACGCCCAGCGCTCGTCGTTGCGTTCGCAGCTCGACTCGGTGGATCGGGTCCGGTCGGCTCGCCGGCAGACCGACGAACGCCTGCGCTCGCTGCACACCCGTCTTGGCGAGCTCGTGAGCCAGGCGGCAGAGGTGCAGACGAGCTCGGATCACACCGCCGAGCTCGGACAAGCAGTCGACGACGTGGTCACCCAGCTGCAGGCGCTCAGCAACGCCGTCGACGAGGTGAACAACACCGGTCGCTCCACGGGGTTCGAGCAACCCGGCCCCGGCACGGTGTCGCCCGCCTCGTGAGCGGTCTCCTCCGCAGCAACCTGGTCGTCGCCGCCGGCACGGCGTTGTCGCGGCTGACAGGTCTGCTGCGCGTGGCGGTGTTCGCCATCGTCGTCGGGCAATCCGCGCTTGCCGACGCGTACCAGAGCGCGAACCAGTCACCGAACGCGGTGTACGAACTGCTCCTCGGCGGGGTGCTGTCGGCATCACTGGTACCGCTGTTCACACGTCAGGCCGAGCGTCGCGACGACGACGCAACCTCGGCGGTCGTCACCGTGTGCGTGTTGGCGCTCACCGCCGTCACGGCACTGAGCGTCGCTGCCGTCGGTACCGCACTCGCCAGGATCTTTCTGATCCAGGTCTTCTTCTACGGTGTCACCGCGATCGCCACCGCGTTGCTGCAGGCACGTCGGCGGTTCTTCGCCGCGGCATGGGCACCGGTGCTGTCGAACCTGGTGATCGTCGCGTCGCTGTTGATGATCCCCGGCACGGTCGGCGGGCGCGAACCGCAGCTGGTCGAGGTGCTCAGCAACGACCGCCTGCGGATGACGCTGGCACTCGGCGCCACGATCGGCATCGCCGTGATGGCCGCGGCCATGTTGCCAGCGCTCCGCTCCGCCGACGTCTCGTTGGAGTTCCGGCCCGAGTTCCGCCACCCGGCGGTTCGTCAGCTGATCTCGCTCTCCGGCTGGAGCCTCGGCTACGTGGTCGCCAACCAGGTGTCGATCGTCGTGATCCTGAACCTCGCCCGGCCGGGAAGCGGCAGCGTGAACGCTTATGCGCTCGCCTACGTCTTCTTCGTGCTGCCCCACGGCCTCCTGGCGATGTCGGTGGTCACCACGTTCACGCCGGAGATGGCGCGCAGCGTTCAGCAGCGCGACCGTGAGGCGTTCATCTCCAGATGCAGCTCGGGTGTCCGACTCGTGGCGTTGCTCACCTTCCCGGCGGCCGCCGGTCTGTTCGTCCTGCGCCGCCCCCTGATCGGCGGGTGGGCTTCTCCGTCTACCTGTTCGTGCTGCGCGGCTTCTACGCCCACACCGATGCGCGGACACCGTTCACGATCAACCTGTTCGAGAACTTGATCAACATCGTCCTGGCCGTCGTGCTCGTCGATCGCTACGGCGTGCTCGGTCTTGCCGCTTCGTTCGCCATCGCCTACGCCCTGGCGAGCATCTGGGCGCTGCAGGTGATGTCGTACAGGGTGCCGGGGTTCAGCGTGCGGGTCGTGGCGGCGGGGGTGTGGAAGATGGCCCTCGCCGCGGTTGTGATGGCCGAGGCGATGTGGCTCCTCGCGGACCGAGTCGGTGGCAACACAGGTGTCGGTGCGCTGTTGAGAGTCGCATTCGCCGGCACGGCGGGGATCGCGATCTACCTCGGGCTGCTCGTCGTGCTGCGGGTACCCGAGTTGCACGAGCTTCGAACTCGGATCTCCTCGCGTTTCACGTAGGCTGCGCCACATGTTCAAAGCGATCAAGAAGTGGTGGAAGTACTTCGGCGCGAAGCTCAATCGCAACTTCGACAGGAATGCCGACCCTGCGGTGCAGCTCGAGCAGGCGCTCGCCGAGGCCCAGCAGCAGCATCGCCGGCTGAAGGAGCAGGCGGCGAACGTGATCGCCAGCCAGAAGCAGGCCGAGATCCGCCTCAACGGCAAGATGACCGAGCTCGAGAAGCTCAACGCCACCGCCCGCCAGGCACTGATGATGGCTGCCGATGCCGACAAGGCCGGGAACGCCACGAAGGCCCAGCAGTACAACAACGCGGCCGAGACGATCGCCAATCAGCTGATCCAGGTGGAGAAAGACGTCGAGGGCCTGAAGACGATGGTGATCGAGTCGACGCAGGCTTCCGATCAGGCCAAGGCCGCCGTCGCCCAGAACAGCCGTCTGTTGCAAGAGAAGCTCGCCGAGAAGAACAAGTTGCTCAGCCAGCTGGAGCAGGCTCGCATGCAGGAAGAGATGAACAAGGCGATGTCACAACTCAACGAGACCGTCGGCGACGACGTGCCATCGTTGAAGGAAGTGCAGGAGAAGATCGAGGCCCGCTACGCGAAGGCAAAGGCCACCAGCGAGCTGAGCGAGACCTCTGTCGAGAGCCGCATCCTCGAGGTGGAGCAGGCCACCGCGAACGTGGAGGCGCAGAGCCGGCTCAGCGAACTGCGCGCCGAGCTCGGTCTCGATGCGGCCGCAGCACCGGTTGCGGCACCGGCGGCTGCTCCCGTCGAGCAGGCTAAGCCGGCCGAGGGCTGAGGCTCAGCCCAACAGCACCAGGTCGTCGCGGTGCACGACCTCGTGCACCATGCCCTCGGGCAGATCACTGGTCCGCTTGCCGGCGGCCAGCCGCAACGCGTCGGCATCGCAGAGCACCATGCCCCTGGCGACGATCGAGCCATCGCGGGTCTCGATCTGCACGATCGCCTCGGTGTCGAAGTCGCCACGTACCGCGACCACTCCGGCGGGCAGCAGCGAGCGGCCGTTGTCGACGAGCGCCTTGCGGGCCCCGTCGTCGATGACGACGGCGCCTTCCACGAGGCTCGCGAATCCGATCCACAGCTTGCGTGCCGAGAGCTTGCGGTCGTGTGCCATGAACGTCGTACCGACGTCGCGGTCGGCGACGGCGTCGGCGAGGACGTTGTCCTGCGCTGCCGAGGCGATGACGGCGCGCACGCCGCTCCACGACGCCATGCGCGCCGCCGAGAGCTTCGATGCCATGCCGCCGCTGCCACGCGTGGATCCGGTGTGACCTGCGGTGACGGTGAGCAACGGGTCGTCGGCGGCGATGCGACTGATGAGCGTGGCCGAGGCGACCGTGCGCGGATCGGCCGTGTAGAGACCCGCCGTGTCGGTGAGCAGCACGAGCAGGTCGGCGGCCAGGTTGTGGGCGACGAGCGCGGCGATGCGATCGTTGTCGCCATAGCGGATCTCGTCGCTGGCGATGGCGTCGTTCTCGTTCACCACGGGTACGCACCCGAGCTCCAAGAGCCGCACCAGGGTTCGTCGGGCGTGCAGGTACTGGCGGCGGTCGATGAAGTCGTGCGGCACGAGCAAGAGCTGGGCGGCAACCACGCCGTGAGCGCCGAAAGCGCGGTTGTACACGTCCATCAGCCGGCTCTGTCCGGCTGCCGACAGGGCCTGCAGGGTCGGGGTGTCGGTGGGCCGGGCCGACAGCCCGAGCGCGGCGACCCCGGCCGAGACCGCTCCGGAGCTGACGAGAACGACTTCGTTTCCGGCGGCACGAACCGCTGCCACCTGGGCGCACACCCGCTCGATCACGCTCACGTCGATCACGCCGAGCTCGTCGGTGAGCGACGACGTGCCGATCTTGACGATCAACCGCATGCTCAGATGTCCTGCTGGTACTCGAAGCTGAAGCCGGCGATCCACACGATGTCGCCGTCGGTGGCACCGGCGCGGGCGAGCATGCGCGGGATGTGGAGCCGCTCGAGCTGATGGTCGATGAACGACAAGGCCTCAGGAGTGGTGACATCGTTGAGGGCGACGACCCGCTCGACCTGCCGCCCGGACAGGCGGAACTCGTGCTCGCCGACACGTTCGACACGACTGCCTTCCGCCTCGGGGCGGATGATCACGAGGCCCTCCACCACCGGTTGCTCCTGCCTGGCCTCGTGCACCAGGGCGGCCATCCTGCCGACGAGCTCCTTCACACCTTGATGCGTGATCGAGGACACCGACTCGCCGTTCCAGTCGGGGCCGTCCCACGCATTGGTCGCCATGTCGACCTTGCTGCCCACGACGAGGCGGGGGCGATCAAGCAGCTCGGGCCGGTAGGCGCCGAGCTCTTCGAGGAGGATGCGTTGCTGATCGTGGGGTCCGACGCCGTCGAGCGGGGCGAGATCGACCATCACGCAGAGCACCCGAGCGCGCTCGATGTGACGCAGGAACTGATGCCCCAGGCCCTTGCCCTCGCTCGCCCCCTCGATCAGTCCGGGGATGTCGGCCACGACGAAGTTGGTGTCTTGGTCGACGCTCACCACCCCGAGGTTCGGTTCGAGGGTGGTGAACGGATAGTCGGCGATCTTCGGGCGGGCCGCGCTGATGACGCTGATCAGCGTGCTCTTGCCGACGTTGGGGAAGCCGACCAAGGCGACATCGGCCATCAGCTTGAGCTCGAGCTTCAACCACCGGTCCTCGCCGTGCTCGCCCTGCTCGGCGAAGCCAGGAGCGCGGCGCTTGTTCGACCAGAACTTGGCGTTGCCGCGGCCGCCGCGGCCGCCGTGGGCCGCCAGCCACTTGTCGCCGTGGTTGGCCAGGTCGGCGAGCAGTTCGCCGGTGTACATGTCGTGCGCGACAGTCCCTTCCGGCACGGCCACCTCGAGCGCGTCGCCGCGGCGGCCGTGTTGATCCTTGCCCTTGCCGTGCACGCCGTCGACGGCACGGCGATGGGGATGGTCGCGGAAGGCGAGCAACGACGAGACGTTGCGGTCGGCCACGAGCCACACGTCGCCCCCCTTGCCCCCGTCTCCTCCGTTGGGGCCCCCGAACGCGACCGGGCCCTCACGCCGGAACGAAACGCAGCCGGCGCCGCCGTCGCCGCCGCGAACGTTGAGTTGGGCCTCGTCGACGAATCCGCTCATAGGAACCCCGGCAGGCTACCGGTACCGCATCACACCCATTCGGTACCCTGACTGGGTGCCATCCGATCCCGAGCTCATCACGCCTCCCACCTCCGGAGCCGAG
>VFMC01000246.1:0-10148 GCA_006515795.1 Acidimicrobiaceae bacterium
CGCCGGCCACGGCAACGACGACCCTGATCGGGAGCGAGGTGGTCTTCGAGTAGCGCATCTCGCCGAGGCTCACGACGTCGCTGGCGGTCTCCTCCACCCAATCACGACCGGTGATGCCGATGTCGAAAAGGCCCTCGGCCACGTACGCGGCGATCTCCTGCGGGCGCAGGATGCGCACCTCGGCGATACGTGGATCGTCGATGGATGCCTTGTAGTCGACCGACGACGAGCGCACCACAGGCAGGTCGGCTGCCTCGAACAGTTCGAGCGTGGCCCGTTCGAGCGAACCTTTGGGGAGGACGAGCCGCAGCACGAGGCCGCAGGCTATCCCCTCAGTGAGAGGTGGGCTCGGAATTGAGCAGGCGGAGCGCGTGCGGCAGCACATCGAGGATCGCCGCAAGTTGTTCGACGCATCCCTTTGGCGAGCCCGGCGTGTTGCAGATGATGGCGCGACCACGGATTCCGGCAACGCCACGCGACAGACGTCCGAGCGGGCTGACGAGCCGCATCGCCTCGGCGAGCCCGGGCGCCTCTCGGTCGATCACCCTGCGAGTACCTTCCGGCGTCTGGTCACGGGGTGCGAAGCCCGTGCCACCGGTGGACACGACGACGCCGGCGAATCCATCGCACATCTCGATGAGCACGTGTTCCACCGCATCGGAGCCGTCGGCGGTGACACGATGCTCGACCACGTCGAAGCCGGCGTTGGTGAGCTGCTCGACCAGCGCCCGACCACTTTCGTCGTCGCGGGCGCCGTGCACCACGCCGTCGCTGACGGTCAGGACCTTGGCGTACTTCGCCGGCTCGCTCATGACCGCCGACGGTATCGAATCAGCACCATGCCATCGGTGTCGTGATGATGTGGCAGCACGCGCCATCCGTGCGCGAACGGCTCCCAGGCGCCGGTCGGCTCGGCGGTATCGACGTCGAGGCCGTCCGGAACCGTGTGGTTGATCGATTCGGCCGCAGTCAGGGTGCACACGCTGTACACCAACGCGCCGCCGGGGCGCACGAGCGTCGCCGCCTGGTTCAGGAGCGCACCTTGGAGCAGCACGAGGTTGTCGATGTCGGGCGCAGTGATCCGCCAGCGGGCGTCGGGTCGGCGGCGCAATGCTCCCAGGCCGGAGCACGGGGCATCGAGCAGCACCCGGTCGAACGAGCCGGCAACGAACGGGGAGCTGGTGCCGTCGGCCACCACCGGCGCGACGGCGGCCGAAAGGCGGGCGACGTTGGAGCCGATCAGGTGCACCCGTTGTGCGGCGACATCGGCCGCCACGACGAATGCGCCATCGGCCCCCTCGCGGGCGGCCATCGCCGTGGCCTTTCCACCCGGCGCAGCACACATGTCGAGCACTCGCTCCCCCGGCGCCGCACCCACGGACGCGGCAACCCACTGCGAGGCGCGGTCCTGCACGTACCCGTCGTCGCGAACCGACACCGGCGGCGGTTCGTTCATCCGCTGCATCACGGGCAGCGCATCGTCGCCGAGCTCCGCGGTGAGGAGATCGAACATCCACTGCGGATAGCTCAGCTCCGTGGCCCGGTCTGGCCACACCATCGCAGTGCGCGACACGTTGCGGAGGATCGCGTTGGCAAAGGCCCGCAACCGCTTCGGAGCCAGGGCCACCGTCTCGGCGACAGCGGCATGCGGGCGCACGCCTGCGAAGTGCAGCTGATACGCGCCGAGGCGCAGCAGGGTGCGCACCGCTGAGCTCGGTGACGAAGCCCCGATCACGCTGGTCGAGCGTAGAGCCACTCAACGCCGCCGGCACGACGAGGTTGGCGTAGGCCCCGTCGTGGTCGATGCGTTGCAGGCAGTGCAGGGCGAGCTCACGAGCGGTCGACACCGCATCAGTGTGCCGCGCCGGCGCCTCGATGCCGCCCGAGCCGGGGGCGTCCCTCAGTCGATGACCGGCCGTCGGGTTCGGACGCGGTCCGACGCGGTGAGCCAGGTGGGCACGCCTCATCACTCGGCCTGCGCTCACCCCTTCTTGCGATCAGTCCCGGCCGAGCGGCTCGCCCGGCATCAGCCTGGCGCCGTTCGAGAACGCGGCGAACTGCATCGCCGCCCTTCCCTCCGGTTGCACGACCCTGAGTCGAAGCCCGCCGGCGAGATCGCCGTCGAGCGTGTCGCCCGACCCGGCAGGGTCGACGAGATCGGCTTCGAGCACCTTCAGCCGCTTGCCGCGCAGCGTGGTCCAGGCCCCGCCGAGCCGCACGATCCGATGTCGCTCCACGGCCGGCCGCAACCAATCGAGCCGCAGATCGGACGGAGCGAGTTTGCCTGCATAGGTGGCATCTCCGACCTGGCCAACGGGTGCAGCGAGCCCGACGGTGAGCTGATCGACCAGCAATGCCGTGCCGACCTCGACCAGCCGACTTCGCAACGATGCACCCGTCTCGTCGGCCCCGATGGGCACCTCGACGACTGCGTGGATCGGTCCGGTGTCGAGGCCCTCGTCGAGCTGCATCAGGCAGACACCGGTGAGGGTGTCGCCCGCCAACAGCGCACGTTCCACGGGCGCTGCGAGCGCATCGGGCTTGATCAGCTGACCGAAGGCAACCACGACGCCGAGCTCGGCACCGGAGGAGCGGGCGACGACGATGGCCTCGTCGACGGAATGAACCACCCGCAGCCCGAGTCGGAGCGCGGCGGCCTTGACCGGACTAGGAACCAGCTCTCCGCCACGTCCGCGCCGCTTGTCGATCCGGGTGACCACGCACGACACGGCGAAGCCCGCCGCAACCAAGGCCTCGAGCGGCGGCACCGCCATCGCCGGCGTGCCGAAGTACACCAGCCGCGGCAGCCCCGGCGACGATCGGGTCATGTGAGGCGGAGTCGGCGCTTCGGCGCAGGCGCCGCGGCCGATTCGCTCAGCCGGCGGTACTCGGCCATTGCCTCCTTGCGCTGGGCGGGTTCCATCCGGTCGAACATCAACACGCCGTTCAGGTGATCGAGCTCGTGCTGGAACAAACGGCCGGCGAGCTCACCGGCCTCGATCTCGACCACGTTGCCATCGAGGTCGATGCCGCGCATGAGCACCTCGTTCGGGCGCATCATCTCCACGTACAACCCGGGGATGCTGAGGCAGCCCTCGTCGTACACCCACTCACCACTGCTCT
This sequence comes from Acidimicrobiaceae bacterium, assembly GCA_006515795.1. Taxonomy (GTDB): domain Bacteria; phylum Actinomycetota; class Acidimicrobiia; order Acidimicrobiales; family Ilumatobacteraceae; genus VFMC01. Next base: position 3,124 of record VFMC01000246.1, read on the forward strand.
CGACGATCTCCGGGTTGATGACGACCATCGGTTCGTCGTCCATGTCCCACACGAAGATCTGCTTCTGCACACCGATGGCGTAGAGCGTGTCGAACATGTCGTCGACGAGGCGGGCGATCTTGCCGTCGATGTCGGTGACCGACGCGGCCTTCGTCCTCAGCACCGGGTCTCCGAAGGTGCGGATCGTGTACCCCATGCGTGCCAGGCTACCGAGTGAGCAAACTGCGCCACGCCCCCAGCGGCAGGCCACCGACATCGGAGAGCACTTCGTGACCCAGTACTTCGAGGAGGACCCGACCGTCGAGTCGGCGCCACGCGATGTGGTGTGGGCGCTCCCCGACGGCTCGCTCACGCTCACGACCGATCGCGGCGTCTTCGGCTACGACCGCGTCGACACAGGTACGAAGCTGCTGCTGCTGAAGGCCGCCCCTCCACCTCCGACGGGCAACCTGCTCGATCTCGGCTGCGGCACCGGGGCGATGGCGATCACCATGGCACGTCGCTCCCCCGCGGCGACGATCTGGGCGGTCGACGTCAACGGGCGCGCCCGCGAGTTGTGCGCCCTGAACGCGGCGCGTCACGGCACAACGAACGTCACGGTCTTGCATCCCGACGATGTCGATCCCGGCCTGCGGTTCGAGGCGCTGTGGAGCAACCCGCCGATCCGGATCGGAAAGCCGGCGCTGCACGCGATGCTCACGATGTGGCTGATGCGGCTGCAGACGGGCGCAGACGCACTTCTCGTGGTGCAGAAGCACCTCGGCGCCGATTCGCTGCAACGCTGGTTGAACGAGACAGACCATCGCGCCGAGCGGGTGGCCACCGGTGCCGGTTTCAGGCTGCTGAGGGTGAGCGGCCCAACCGCGCCCGGCCGACGGTCAACGTCTGGCGGGATCGACCTCGACTCGTAGCCGCGACCCCTTCGGTCGCGGCGTCGCCGCGAGCCGCGGGCCGAGCTCGTCCCAGGTATCAGCTCGAACCAGCACGCCGTCGTGATCATCGGCGGCGGCCAAGCCGGTGGCCGCGACGAAGTCGGCCGCCCCTGCCCCACTGATGCGGGCGAGTGCGCCGACGCTTCGGCGGCGGCCACGCGCCCGGGGTCGGCCAGCACCGCGGCCTGCACCACGACGTGCGCGGGTTCGAAGGTCTGGATCATCAGTCGCCCGCCGCCAGATCGCGGACCGAGCAGTCGGGCAGCACGAACGAGCAATGCGAACGCCTGCTCGGCGGCGCGGTAGCGGGGGGCGAAGAGCTCGGAGTCGAAGTCGAGAAAGGCAACGACGTCGGCCTCGCGGACGCGGTGCAGCACCGCCTCGGTGCCGACGTGCACATCGGCGGCAGCGAGGTCATCGGCGCTACCGCTTGTGCCGCGTCCGGCTGCGGTGGCGGCGCTTGCGGTGATTGCCACGACCGGTCGGCCGGCCGCCGCCTCCAGGTCGTCACGCAACCGCGCCACCCCTGGGCGCACGTTGGCGAGAGCTCCAGATCCGCATCGCTGGCACACGGGCGGGCGTTCGGTGCCACATCGATGACACACCAAGCGCCCGTCGTCGCGCTGGTTGACCGCGGCCTGGCACCGCTCGCACGACAGCAGCGAGCGACACGATCGACAGGCAATCAACCGTGCCCGCCCCGGCGTGTTGTGCACGCACACCACTTTGCGTGAACGGTCGCGGAGGGCTGCGATGAGGGGCGAGGTGAGCAGCGAACGTCTCCACGGTTCCTCGTCGCTGCGGTCGACAACTTCGACGATCGGCCAGCTGGACCTCTCCTCGGCCGTCTGCGGTCGCACCCATCGGCGACCCGACCACGCCAGCGCCGAAACGGTCGGGCACGGCGACACCAGCAGACACGGCACGGCCGCCCGGCGGGCGCGTTCGATGGCGACATCGCGAGCGTGCCACGTCGGCGAGCGCTCTTCCTGGAGCGCCTCGTCGTGTTCGTCGATCACCACGATTGCAGCGACCTGCGGCGTGGTGGCCCACACCGCGCCGCGGCCCCCGATGACGACATCGGCGCCGCCGGCGGCAACGGCCCAGTCGTGAGGCATCACCGCCACCGCCAAACCGTCGGCGCGCAACCGCGCCGCCATCCGCAACATCGAATCGTGCACCGGGTGCACCACGATGATCCGCCCATGTGCGGCCGCTGCTCGGACCGCGTCGAGAGCATCGTCGTTCGGCCCGATGCGCACGACGCCACCGCCATCGGCGAGAAGTCGGACCATCGCATCGGGAACCACCGCACCGAGTGCGGCCCCGCCGCCAACAGTCGCGTCCCTACGAGAAGCTGCGGCGGTGCCCCGGCGCACGTCGGGCACCGCCCTCACCATCGTCGGCGGGCTGGCGCTCACCAGGAACGGCCGCAGCCGGCCGACACCCCAGCGCTGTGCAGCCCAGCGCGCCAGGTCGATGACGTCAGCCGATGGGCCGTGGCCCGACCACTTGGCGATCGGCACCAGACGGTCGGCGGACACCTCGGTAGACGCCACTCCGAGGCCGACGACCCATCCTGCGGTACGTCGGTGGGCGAGCGGTATCCGCACCATCGAGCCGATCTGCACCAGGTCGCCGAGCTCGGGCGGAACCAGGTAGTCGAACGACTTGTCGAGACCGGTGAGGTCGGGCAGAACCGTGGCGACGAGCAGACCATCTGTCGCTCCGGCGGAGCTCACGACCGCGACCTGCTCACCGACATCAGTGGCGCGCCGGCATCAGTCGCGGTGAGGTGTCAGAGCCCGACCGCGCTCTTGTAGTCGGCGAGACGACTCACGTGCTCCCAGGTGAACTCGGGCAGGTCGCGACCGAAGTGCCCGTAGGCGGCGGTCTTGCGGAAGATCGGTCGCTTCAGATCGAGGTCGCGGACGATCGCTGCCGGCCGGAGGTCGAACACATCGCGGACACCCTGCACGATCGCGGCCGGGTCGACCGTTTCGGTGCCGAAGGTTTCGACGAGGATGCTCACCGGGTGGGCCATGCCGATGGCATAGGCAACCTGCACTTCGCAACGAGCCGCGGCGCCCGATGCAACGACGTGCTTGGCGACCCACCGGGCGGCGTAGGCAGCCGAACGATCGACCTTGCTCGGGTCCTTGCCGCTGAACGCACCGCCGCCATGGCGGCCCATGCCCCCGTAGGTGTCGACGATGATCTTGCGCCCGGTGAGACCGGTGTCGCCGTGCGGACCGCCGACGACGAACTTGCCGGTCGGGTTGATGTACACCTGATAGTCGTCATCGGCGAAAGCGGCGGGCACGACCGGAGCGATGACGTGCTCGATCAGATCGGGTCGGATCACCGTGTCGCGGTCGATGCCGTCGGCATGCTGGGTGCTGATCAGCACGTGACTCAACTTCACCGGCTTGCCGTCGACGTACTCGAAGGTGACCTGGGTCTTGCCATCGGGGCGCAGATAGGGAACGGCGCCGGCCTTGCGAACCTCGGACAGGCGTTCGGCCATGCGATGTGCCAACCAGATCGGCAGGGGCATCAGGTCGGGGGTGTCGTTGCAGGCGTAGCCGAACATCATGCCCTGGTCGCCGGCGCCCTGCCGGTTGATGAGGTCTTCGCCACCCTTGCCACCGCGGAGCTCTTCGCTCTTGTCGACGCCCTGGGCGATGTCGGCGCTCTGCTCGTCGATGCTGACGATGACACCGCACGTGTTGCCGTCGAAGCCGTAGGCAGCGTTGTCGTAGCCGATCGAGTTGATCACCTCCCGGGCGAGCCATGCGGATCCTCGGCCAAGATGGCGTCGAGGACCGCGTCGCTCACCTGATCGGCCATCTTGTCGGGATGGCCCTCTGTGACGCTTTCGGAGGTGAATGTGAACGATCTCACGACGGTGAGGCTCCTCTGGGACTGTTTCGGATCACGCACACGCTATCGAGAACGGCACGCGCCACCTGCCGCTTGTCGCTGAGTTCGATCGTCGTGGCGTCGCCACCGGCACACAGCAGGGTGACTGCATTCGTGTCGTGTTGGAACCCGACACCGGGAGCGCTGACGTCGTTGGCGACGATGAGGTCGAGGTTCTTTCGCCGGAGCTTGGCCTCGGCGTTGGCGACGAGGTCGCTCGTCTCTGCAGCAAAGCCGACCAGCACCTGACCGGCAGGCTTGGCGGCGCCTAGTGCGGCGAGGATGTCGGGGGTGGCCTCGAGCACGATCTGCGGCGGGCCGGCGGCCTTCTTGAGCTTGCCCTGTGCCCGATCGACGGGACGGAAGTCGGCGACGGCCGCGGCCATCACCACCACGTCGGCGGTCGGCGCGAGCTCGTTCATCGCCGCCTGCATCTCGGCCGCGGTCTCGACCGACCGCACCACTGCACCGATCGGGACCGGGAGCTCGACGGTGGACACGATGGTGACGTCGGCCCCGCGCCCAAGCGCTTCGGCGGCAATCGCGTACCCCTGCTTGCCACTGCTGCGATTGGCGATCACGCGCACCGCGTCGATCGGCTCGCGGGTGCCACCGGCGGTGACCACCACGCGCAACCCGGCCATGTCGTGGGGGCCGAGCAGTTGCTCCACCACGGCCACGATCCGGTCGGGCGTGGCCAGGCGGCCGGCGCCGATGTCGCCCCCGGCCAGGCGCCCCTCGTCGGGCTCGACGACGTGAACGCCGCGAGACCGCAGCACCTGCATGTTGTGCTGCACCGCGGGGTGCTCCCACATCTCGGTGTGCATCGCCGGGCACACCACGACCGGGGCGCGGGTGGCGAGCAGGGTGTTGGTGAGAAGATCGGTGGAGAGCCCGGCGGCGTACGCCCCGAGCAGCCGCGCGGTGGCCGGCACGACCAGCACGAGGTCGGCACTCTGCCCGAGGCGGGTGTGCGGGATGGGCGAGACCTCGTTCCACAGGCTGGTCTGGACGGGTTCACTGCACAGCGCCGACAGCGTGGTGCGGCCGAGGAAGCGCTCGGCTCCGGCAGTCATGACCGGCACGACGTGGGCGCCGGCGTCGACCAGCCGGCGGCAGACCTCGACAGCCTTGTAGGCGGCGATCCCGCCGGTGACACCGACGACGATCCGACGACCCTGGAGCATGGCCCGGCCTGGGAGCATGGCGGTCACCGTGCTGCGTCGTGTGGATCAGTCGGCTTCAGCGGAATCGGCGCCGGCTTCGGCTTCGGCAGCATCGTCGTCGCTCTCGGGCTCGATCTCGACGCGAATGATCTTGTCGGCGGCGATCTCCTCGAAGCCGATGCTGAGCGGCTTGCGCGCCACCGAGCTGACCTGCGGCGGAACCATGTGGCCGAGGCCATCGCCGAGCTGACTGAAGTACGAGTTGATCTGGCGGGCCCGGCGGGCGGCGAGCGTGACGAGACTGAACTTCGAATCGACGCGGTCGAGGAGCTCCTCGATCGGGGGGTTCATCATGGTGTCGTGCGCGCGTTGCATGCTCGTGGTCCTCCTGAACTGGGCGCTGCAGCCTATCTGCAGTGCGGTGGAATCGGGGCGCCTGTCGAAGCCGGAGGCCGGTGCGGTCGAGCGCTCATCCGGCCGCTTGACCGGCCCGGCGCCGGTGGCGCTCGATGATCTGCAACATCTCGGAGATGGTGCGCTCGAGGTCGTCGTTGACCACGACGTGGTCGGCGAGGGCTCGACCGATCGGCTCCTCCTCTTCGGCCTTGCGCACGCGTTGATCCACCTTGTCGTCCGGATCGCCGCGGCCACGCAGGCGTCGCGCTTGCTCGTCGCGAGACGGTGGCAACACGAAGATCAGCACTGCCTCGGGGTGCAGCGCCTTCACCTGACGCGCCCCGTCCACTTCGATCTCGAGCACGGTGTTGCGCCCCGGCACCGGCTCTGGGGTCGGGGTGCCGTAGTAGTTGCCCAGGAACTCGGTCCACTCCAGAAAACCGCCCGACTCGATCCGCTCCTCGAAGGCTTGGCGCGACGTGAACGAGTAGGCGTCGTCGGGCTCGCCGGGTCGCTGTGCACGGGTGGTCCATGACCGGCTCAGCCAGAGAACCGGGTCGCGTTGCACCAGGTCACGGACGATGGTGCCCTTCCCGACGCCGCCGGGTCCGGACACGATGAAGATGAGCGGCACGACTGCCTCCACGACGATCCCGGGGGACGTCAGGCAGTCACTTGCCGAGCTGGTCGAGCAAAGAAGCCTTTTGCTGGGTGCCGAGGCCCTGCACGCGACGATTGTCGGCGATGCCGATCTCTTCCATGATCTTGCGAGCCTTGACCTTGCCGACGCCGGGCAGGGACTCGAGCATCGATACGACCTTGAGCTTGCCCACGGTGGAATCGGTGGAGGCCAATGCTTCGGCGAGCGACATCGATCCGAGCTTCAGCCGGTTCTTGAGCTCGGCGCGGGCGGTGCGGGCTTCCGCGGCCTTCGCCAGCGCGGCGGTTCGCTGTTCGGGTGTCAGTTGCGGGGGTGTTGCCATGCATCCACCCTAGCCAAGGGGTGCGCCGCGAACGCGGACACTCATACGGTGACCTGCACCGGTTCGGTCAGTGGCGACGAACGGCGAGCCCCGTGAGACCGGCCAGCGCGCCGTAGTCGCGGCGCCGCGCCCACGCGATCATCTCGGCCTGCACACGGGCGGCGGCCCGCGGATCGGCGAACGTCGCCGTGCCAACCGCTACAGCCGATGCTCCGACCAGCATCAGTTCGATGGCATCCCACCCGGTCGAGATCCCGCCGACGCCGACGATCGGAAGGGTCGGGTGAGCCGCGGACACGTCGTGGACCACTCGCACGGCGACCGGATGGATCCCGGTGCCCGACAGACCACCGCCGCCAGCAGCCAACGCCGGTTGCAGGGTGCGTTCGTCGATGACCATGCCGAGCACCGTGTTGACCAGGGTGACCGCCTCGGCTCCGGCGTCGTGCACCGCTCCGGCGACGTCGACCACGCGATCCGTGTTGGGGCTGAGCTTGGCCCATCGCGGGCGGGCGCACGCTGCGGTCGACCGGATCACTTCCGCCGACAGGTCCGCGTCGTGCGCGAAGATGCCCCGCCGGCCTTCGAGGTTGGGGCACGAGAGGTTCACCTCGACCGCGACGACC
>VFMC01000246.1:10193-13949 GCA_006515795.1 Acidimicrobiaceae bacterium
GACGACCTCCGAGGGTGCATCGGCAAGCATCGCCGCAGCCAACCGGTAGTCGTCGACAGATCTGCCCCAGATGCTCGCCACCACCCTGGCGCCGGTAGCCAGCAGTCCCGGCAGCTCGTGCTCCAACCAGTGCTCCACGCCTGGCCCCTGCAAGCCGACGGCGTTGATCATCCCCTGACCGGCTGGATGCATTCGCGGCGACGGGTTGCCCGCCCATTCGTAGGCGGCCAGCGACTTGGTGACGACGGCGCCGACCGCAGCCAGGTCGAGGTAGGCGGCGAGCTCGGTTCCGTAGCCCGCGGTCCCCGACGCGAGCAGCACCGGGTTGGGAAGCTCGACCGAACCGACCCGCACCCGGGTGTCGACCGCTGCCGCATGGTTCATCGGCGATGGAACTCCTGTAACGACCTGACGGTCAGGTGGTCACCTGACTGCTCGGCCATGCCTTGCACGGCCGCGAGGGCGGCTTCGACGGTGGTCACCGAGCTGACCCGGTGGCTGTTGGCGGCCTTGCGGATCTGTTCGCCGTCGGTTCGACCGCCGCGACCTTGCGGTGTGTTGACCACGAAGCTGATCTTGCCGTCGGCGATCAGGTCGACCGCCGTCAACTCGGCACCCTCGCTCACCTTGCCGACGACGAGGTCGACGGGTTGATCGAACCGGGCAAGGTAAGCGGCCGTGCCCTGCGTGGCGGCGATGCCGAGGCCGAGTTCGCGCAACCGCTTGGCAACCACCAGCCCGGCCGGCTTGTCGCCGTCGGCGAGCGACAGGAACACGGTTCCCTCCGAGGGGAGCAGCGTTCCGGCGGCGAGCTCGGCCTTGAAGAAGGCCTTGCCGAAGGAGACATCGATGCCCATCACCTCGCCCGTCGAACGCATCTCGGGACCGAGGGCAGTGTCCACCTCCGGGAAGCGGCTGAACGGCAGCACGGCCTCCTTGACCGCGACATGACCATGATCCGACGGCGGTACCAGCAGACCTTCGGCGCGCAGTTCGACCAAAGTGGCGCCGAGCATCACCCGCGTCGCCACCTTCGCCAGCGGAACTCCCGTGGCCTTGGCCACGAACGGCACGGTCCGACTGGCCCGCGGGTTGGCCTCGATCACGTGCACCGTCGTGCCCGACACCGCGTACTGGACGTTGATGAGGCCACGCACGTCGAGTGCGGCGGCGATCGAGCGGGTGTACGCCTCGATGACCTCGACGACCCAGCTGGGCAGGGTCTGCGGGGGAATGGCGCACGCCGAATCGCCCGAATGCACTCCTGCTTCCTCGACGTGCTCCATCACACCTCCGATCAAGACCTCGCCGGTGTGATCACGGATCGCGTCGACATCGACCTCGGTGGCGTCCTCGAGGAACCGGTCGACGAGCACGGGCCGTTCGGCCGACAGGCCCCCCTCTTTGCCGAGGCTGCCGAAACCGGCGAGCTCGGCCATCGCCCGGGCGAGATGGTTGCGGTCGTGGACGATCTGCATCGCCCGGCCACCGAGCACGTAGCTGGGACGGACGAGAACGGGGAACCCGACCCGGTCGACGATCTGCAGCGCCTGCTCGAGATCGGTGGCTGTGCCACCTGGCGGCTGTGGGATTCGCAGTCGGTCGCACAGCGCATTCCACTTCTCGCGGTCCTCGGCCAGATCGATCGACACCGGCGACGTGCCGGCGATGATCTCGACCGGCAGCAGACCGGCGAGCTTCAGCGGGGTCTGGCCACCGAGCGCCACGATCACCTTCGGGGCGACTCCCCCGCTGGCCGCCGTCTCGGCGGCGATCACGTTGAGCACGTCTTCGCGGGTGAGCGGCTCGAAGTACAACCGGTCGCTGGTGTCGTAATCGGTGCTGACGGTCTCGGGGTTGCAGTTCACCATCACCGTCTCGAAGCCGGCGTCGCGGAGCGCGAACGAGGCATGCACGCAGCAGTAGTCGAACTCGATGCCCTGGCCGATCCGGTTGGGGCCGCTGCCGAGGATGACCACGCGGGGCCGATCGCTCGGCCGTACCTCGTCCTCGTCCTCGTACGTGCTGTAGTGGTACGGGGTCTCGGCAGCGAACTCGGCGGCACAGGTGTCGACCGTCTTGAACGTCGGCACCACACCGGCGGCCTCGCGCGCGGCGCGGACGACGAGCTCGTCGACACCCCACAGGTACCCGAGCTGGGCGTCGCTGAAGCCGAGTCGCTTGGCGCGCCGCCAGCCACGCCGCACCATGCCGGCGAGACCGGTTCCTGCCAGCACCACCCGCTCTTCCATGATCAGGCTCATCTGATCGAGGAACCAGGGGTCGATGCGCGTTGCCTCGTGCACTTGCTCGATCGACGTGCCGCGGCGCAGCAGCTCGCCCACCTGTTGGATGCGGTCGGGCGTCGGTATCGCCGCCGCGGCGAGCAGCTCGTCGGCGCTCATCGCCGCGAGCTGCTGCTCGGCAGGATCGCATCCGAGGCCGAAGCGGCCTTGCTCGAGCGAGCGGAGACCCTTCTGCAAGCTCTCCGGGAAGGTTCGACCGATCGACATCGCCTCGCCAACCGATTGCATCTGCGTGCCCAGAACTCCACTGGTGCCGGGCAGCTTCTCGAACGCCCAGCGCGGGATCTTGGTGACGACGTAATCGATGCTCGGCTCGAAGCTGGCCGGGGTCTTCTTCGTGATGTCGTTGGCGATCTCGTCGAGGGTGTATCCGACGGCGAGCTTGGCGGCGATCTTGGCGATCGGGAAGCCGGTGGCCTTCGACGCCAGCGCGGATGACCGCGAAACGCGCGGGTTCATCTCGATGACGACCTGTTCGCCCGTATCGGGGTGCACCGCGAACTGCACGTTGCTTCCGCCGGTCTCCACGCCTACTCGGCGGATGCACGCGAACGCGGCGTCGCGCATGCGCTGGTACTCGACATCGCTGAGGGTCTGCGCCGGCGCCACGGTGATGCTGTCGCCGGTGTGCACGCCCATCGGGTCGACGTTCTCGATCGAGCAGATGATCACGCAGTTGTCGGCCCTGTCGCGCATGACTTCGAGCTCGTACTCCTTCCACCCGGCGATGCTCCGTTCGATGAGGATCTCACCGATCGGGCTGGCCGCGATGCCGTTCATGGCGAGATGCTCGAACTGCTCCGGTGTGCTGGCGATGCCGGTGCCGCGGCCACCGAGGATGTACGCCGGCCTGATGATGGCCGGTAGGCCGATCTTCTCGATGACGACGCGAGCATCGTCGATCGTGTGGGCGATGCCGCTCTCGGGCACGTTCAGCCCGATCTCGATCATCGCCTGCTTGAACCGGCCGCGGTCCTCGGCGGTGCCGATCGCCTCGGCGTTGGCGCCGATCATCTCCGGCGCACCGGCCACTCCGATGATGCCGCGCTCGAACAGCTCCATCGCCGTGTTGAGACCGGTCTGGCCGCCCATCGTGGGCAGCACCGCGTCGGGCCGCTCGCGCTCGATGATCTTGGCGACCACCTCCCAGGTGATCGGCTCGATGTAGGTGACGTCGGCGAAGTCGGGATCGGTCATGATCGTGGCCGGGTTGGAGTTCACCAGGATGACCCGGTAGCCCTCGTCGCGCAGCACGCGGCAGGCCTGGGTTCCGGAGTAGTCGAACTCGCAGGCCTGGCCGATCACGATCGGGCCGGAGCCGATGATCAGGATCGACTTGATGTCGGTGCGCTTGGGCATGTCACGCCACCCCGAGTTCGGGCTCGATCAACCGGTTCGGCGATGGAGCGGAGAGGCGACCCTCGATCGGGCGACCGTCCACCCATGCCGG
>VFMC01000247.1 GCA_006515795.1 Acidimicrobiaceae bacterium
GTCAGTGGTCCACTCGGTGAGGGCGCCGAGATCTACACCGCGAGTTGCTCGAGCTGCCACGGAGCCGGGGGCGAGGGCGTGAGCGGCCTCGGTTACCAGTTCAGCGCCGGTGAGGTGCTGAAGACCTTCCCGCACATCGAAGACCAGCTCCGCTTCGTCTCCAGCGGTTCGCTCGCCTACGGCATCGCCGGCATCGACATCTACGGCAACCCCGACCGCGAGGGTGGCCCGCACATCACCCAACAGCGCGGCATCATGCCGGCCCAGGCCGACGCGCTCAGCGAGACCCAGATCCTCGCCGTGGTGTGCCACGAGCGTTACACCCTCGGCGGCGCCGACCCGGTGGCCGACTCGCTCGAGGAGTACGAGAAGTGGTGCAGCCCGGAGGCTGCGGCGTGGGTGGGTCTCGAAGACGGTTCGCTCACGTTCGACAACATCGCCGATCAGCTCGAGGGAACCTTGGTCGTCGGCACCGATCCGGTGAGCACGCCGGCCGACGACGACACCGATGTGCTGGTCGTCGGTGGTGGGCCGGCAGGCGCCGCAGCCGCGTACTGGCTGGCGGGCGAGGGCCACCGCGTCACGGTGCTCGAACGAAGGGTCTTCCCGCGCTCGAAGGCCTGCGGCGACGTCGTCACGCCGAGGGCGGTGCGCCAGCTGATCGACATGGGTCTCGGAGACCACCTCTGGCGCTGGCATCGCATCGACACCATCCGGCTTCGCAAGCACGATCGCGAGCGCGTGGTTCGCTGGCCGGCGCATCCGGAGCAACCGCCGGCGGCGTTGGTGGCCCGCAGGCGCGACCTCGACCGGCTGGTGCTCGAGAACGCTGCCGCGCTCGGCGCCGACGTACGCCACGGCCACGACGCGATCGAACCGCTGGTCGATCGCGGCTTCGTACGTGGGGCGATCGCGCGGGCACCCGACGGCACCACGAGGACTGTCACCGCGCGGTACGTCGTCGTGGCCGATGGCGCGAACAGCTCGTTCGGACGTTCGCTCGGCACCTTCCGCACCAGGCGATGGCCGTTTGCCGCGGCGATCCGCTCGTACTGGCGCTCGCCGCGCCACGACGAGGCCCAGCTCGAGATCTCCCTCGACCTCACCGACCGATCCGGCCACGCCCTCCCCGGTTACGGCTGGGTGGCTCCCGTCGGCGACGGCACCGTGAACATCGGGGTCGGTGTGCTGAGCACGGCGCGAGACTTCAAGGGCATCAACGTGGCCCACCTGCTCGACGGCTTCGTCGAGGATGCGGCCGGGCGATGGGGGCTCGAGCCGGAAGCGACGACGGGTGTCGTGCGCGTCGGGCGGCTCCCGATGGGCGGCTCGGTGAAGCCCACCGCAGGGCCCACCTTCGTAGTCGTCGGCGATGCGGCAGCGATGGCAAGTCCGTTCCTTGGAGCCGGCATCGACACGGCGTACGAGACCGGCCGGCTCGCCGCGACGGTGGTCCATGACGCCCTCGGTGACAGCGGACCGACGGCGCTCCAGCGGTACCCGAGGCTGCTCGACGAGGCCTATGCGGATCACTACAAGTTGGCGCGGCTGTGGTGCGGTGCGCTCGGCAGACCGACGGCGGTTCGCCAGCTCACGGGGGCGGCCATCCGCTCGTCGGTGCTGTCGGAAGGACTGCTGCGGATCATGACCGGTTCGCTACGCCCGCACGACCGCGGCGCGCCGGAAGTGGCGGTGCAGATCGCCCGAACCCTGGCCAAGGTGGCGCCCGACGCCTGAGCGCGCGCCGGGCCGGCAAGCTGCCGGCAAGCTGACTCGCGGTCAAGCGCCGAGTGAGGCCAGCAGCACCGCCGGCCCGTCGCGAAGTGCGTCGGTGGCGGGCGACGGCGGCAGCGACGCGCAGGGGTCGACGGCGCGCTCGGCCCATTCACGCGCGGTGTCGAGCGCGGAATCGACCCCACCGTGGAGGCGCACGATCTCGAGTGCCTTGTCGCGGCCGCTCGGTTGCCGCCGCTCTGTAGGGTGCGCAGCACCGGAAGCGTGTACACGCCCTCCACCATGTCGTGACCGGCGGGCTTTCCGAGCTGGCCATCGGTGGAGGTGATGTCGAGCAGGTCGTCGACGATCTGGAACACCATTCCGAAGGCGTCGCCGTAGGCGGTGAGCGTGTCGATCAGCCGGCGGTCGAGGCCGGCGACGATGCCGCCGATGCGCGCCGAGGTGGCGAACAGCGACGCCGTCTTGCCGGCGATCGAGGCCACGTACGACGACTCGGGTCGTGCCGCGTTGTAGGTGTGTCGCAGCTCTTCGATCTGTCCTTCGCAGAGCCGGCCGATGGTGCGCGCCAGCAGGGCCGCCACCTCGGTGCCGAGCGAAGCGGCGATCTCCGACGCGCGCGCCAGCAAGAAGTCGCCGGCGAGGATGGCCTGCAGGTTGCCCCACTTGGCGTTCACCGTCTCGACGCCGCGGCGAGTGGGTGCCTCGTCCATCACGTCGTCGTGGTACAGCGAACCGGTCTGGACGAGCTCGCAGGCGATGCCCCCCTGGATGGCGTCGTCGGAGGCCGGGCCGCCGGCCACCTGTGCCGCCGCCAGGGCGAGCACGGGGCGCAGCAACTTGCCGCCGGCCGAGATGAGATGTGACGCGATCTCGTTGAGGTAGGGATCTTGCGTGCGCACCGATTGGAGCAGCGCGGCCTCGATGCGTTCTACGTCGCCGGGCATGCCGGGGACCGAGATGAACGGCAGCTGGGCCATCCACCAAGGCTAGGTCAGTTGTGCCCGCGAGCACGAACGACGGCGCCGATTCCTGTGGCCGGAAGGGGCCGAACGGCCCACTTGGCTGTCATGCCGGAGCAGGAACCCGCCGATACACTTCCACCATGTTCGAACGCTTCACCGATAGGGCCCGTCGGGTGGTGGTGCTGGCGCAGGAAGAAGCGCGCCTCCTCAATCACAGCTACATCGGCACCGAGCACATCCTCCTCGGGCTGATCCACGAGGGCGAAGGGGTCGCCGCCAAGGCGCTCGAGTCGCTCGGCATCTCCCTCGAAGCGGTGCGCAGTCAGGTCGAAGAGATCATCGGCCAGGGCGGCTCGTCACCCTCCGGCCACATCCCGTTCACACCTCGCGCCAAGAAGGTGCTCGAGCTGTCGCTGCGCGAAGCGCTCCAGCTCGGTCACAACTACATCGGCACCGAGCACATCCTGCTCGGCCTCATCCGCGAGGGCGAGGGCGTGGCCGCCCAGGTGCTGGTGAAGCTCGGCGCCGATCTCAGCCGCGTGCGCCAACAGGTCATCCAGCTGCTGTCGGGCTACCAGGGCGGCCAGGGCAAGGGCGAACCGCAGGCCACCGCCTCCGGTACCGGCGCTCCCAAGGGCGACGATCAGGGCGACAAGGGCAACAGCCAGATCCTCGACCAGTTCGGTCGCAACCTCACCCAGCTCGCCCGCGAGTCGAAGCTCGACCCGATGATCGGGCGCGAGCGCGAGCTCGAACGGGTCATGCAGATCCTCAGCCGCCGCACCAAGAACAACCCGGTGCTCGTCGGCGAGCCCGGCGTCGGCAAGACCGCCATCGTCGAGGGCCTCGCCCAGAAGATCGTCAGCAACGACATCCCCGACACCTTGCGCAACAAGCAGCTGTACACCCTCGATCTCGGCGCCCTCGTGGCAGGCAGCCGCTACCGCGGTGATTTCGAGGAGCGGCTCAAGAAGGTGCTCAAGGAGATCAAGACCCGCGGCGACATAGTGCTGTTCATCGACGAGATCCACACCCTGGTCGGCGCCGGCGCGGCCGAGGGCGCGATCGACGCGGCGAGCATCCTCAAGCCGATGCTCGCCCGTGGCGAGCTGCAGACCATCGGCGCCACCACCACCGACGAGTATCGCAAGCACCTCGAGAAGGATGCGGCCCTCGAACGAAGGTTCCAGCCGGTGAAGGTCGAAGAACCCACGTTGAGCCACACCATCGAGATCTTGAAGGGCGTGCGCGACAAGTACGAGGCACACCACCGGGTCACCATCACCGATCAGGCCATCGTCGCCGCGGCCAACCTGTCCGATCGCTACATCAGCGACCGTCACCTCCCCGACAAGGCGATCGACCTCATCGACGAGGCCGGCGCCCGGCTCAGGATCAAGCGCATGGGCACGCCGCCCGATCTGAAAGAGCTCGAGACCAGGCTCACCGACGTGCAGGAGTCCAAGAAGCGTGCCGTCGAGGAGCAGCGCTTCGAAGAGGCCGGACGGCTGCGCGACCAGGAGAAGTCGTTGCTCGAGGAGAAGGCCGGCAAGGAAGCCGAGGTCAAGGCGTCGGGCGTCGACCTGTTCGACGAGGTCGACGAAGAGGCAGTGGCCGAGGTGCTCAGCATCTGGACCGGCATCCCGGTGTTCAAGCTCACCGAGGAAGAGACCCAGAAGCTGCTCAACATGGAAGCCGAGCTGCACAAGCGGATCATCGGTCAGCAAGACGCGATCAAGGCCGTCAGCCAGAGCGTGCGGCGCACCCGCGCCGGGCTCAAGGACCCGAAGCGCCCGAGTGGTTCGTTCATCTTCCTCGGGCCCACCGGCGTCGGCAAGACCGAGCTCGCCAAGACCCTCGCCGAGTTCTTGTTCGGCGACGAAGACTCGTTGATCGCGCTCGACATGAGCGAGTACATGGAGAAGCACACCGTCAGCCGTCTCGTCGGCTCGCCCCCCGGCTACGTCGGCTACGAAGAGGGCGGCCAGCTCACCGAGGCGGTGCGCCGCAAGCCGTTCAGCGTGGTGCTCTTCGACGAGATCGAAAAGGCCCACCCCGACGTCTTCAACACGCTGTTGCAGATCCTCGAAGAGGGGCGACTCACCGACAGCCAGGGTCGCACGGTCGACTTCCGCAACACGGTGCTGATCATGACGTCGAACCTGGGATCGAGCGATCTCCGCAAGGGCAACGTCGGCTTCACCAAGGGCGACTCGGCGATGACCTACGAGCGGATGAAGGACAAGGTGATGGACGCGCTGAAGGGCCACTTCCGCCCCGAGTTCCTCAACCGTGTCGACGAGCTGATCGTGTTCCACGAGCTCGCCCGCGAGGAGGTGATGACGATGGTCGACATGATGACCAAGCGCCTCACCAGCCAGCTCGAAAGCCAAGGGCTCGGGATCGAGCTCACCCACAGCGCCAAAGAGCTCCTGGCGGAGAAGGGCTACGACCCGCAGCTCGGTGCTCGCCCGCTACGTCGCGCCATCCAGCGCATGATCGAAGATGCGCTCAGCGAGAAGATCCTCTACAAGGAGTTCCGAGCCGGCGAGATCATCGTCGTCGACACCGAGGACGACCCCGACTCGGTCGGCGACAAGCGGCTCACGTTCCGCGGCGTCGAGGGCTTCCAACCCCCGGCGGTGGTCGAGTTGGCCGCCACCGGAGCGCCCGAGGTGGAGCCGCCCGTCAGCGAGTGATGGTCGTCGTTGTCCGACGGCAAGCGTCGCTCACATGACAGACTCAGCGCCGTGACCAAGGCGGTGCTGGTGGTGTTGGGAGTGCTGCTCCTAGGCGCGTGCCGGGTCGACGTCGCCGTCGACGTGTCGATGAACGAGAACGGAAGTGGCGTTGTCACGGTGGCGGTGAGCGCCGATGCCGAGGTGGTGCAACGGGCGCCCGGGCTCGCCGATGACCTGCGCTTCGACGACCTCACCGCCGCGGGGTGGCTGGTCGATGGCCCAACCGCCGCTTCCGACGGCGGGCTGGCACGCCGGAACAAGCCACCGCTCTCGTCGCCACCCTGAGCGGCACCGACGGGCCGTTGCGCAGCGTCGCCTTCTCGCGCACGGCGACGAAACGAGCCATCACGTACACGCTCACCGGCGCGGGGCGCATCGACAGCCTCGACGCCTTCGCCGATCCCGACCTGCTGGCCGCGGTGGGGGCAACTCCGTACCTCGACGACATCGACGCAGCCGGCCTGGCCCCGGCCGAGGCCGTCGGGTTGTCGTTCTCCGTCGGCCTGCCTGGTGAGGTTCAGACGAGCACGGCCACGCCGAGTGACGTGGGCGTCCTCACGTGGACCATCGCTGCCGATGGTGTACCAGTGGATCTCGCCTCCACGTCGGCACGGTCACTGGAACGCGGCGGCGTCTGGCCGTGGCTGTCGAACGGTGCGCTGGTCGCCCTGATCGCGTGGGGCGTGCTCTCGCTGCTCGCGATCGGGGGAGTTGCCCGGGCACGGCGCCGGCGCTCGCGACACCGCTCCTATCGCGAGCACTGATCGGCCACATCCGGCCGGCGCGACCTGTCCCGGGCCGGTTCGCACCAGGACTACGCTCGCGGCCGTCGAGTGAGGTGAACCATGGCCCAGACCGCACATCCACTGATGCCATCGCACGACGCGATCACGCCGTGTCCCACCATCGATGGGCATGCCGCGGAGATCGTCCGACCCGTCCTCGTCGAGCTGTTGGGCCCTCGGATCGCGCTTCGCTTCGAGTTCTGGGACGGGTCGGCCGTATCACCACCGGAGACTGTCGCGACGGTGCGGATCTCGTCGCCCGACGCCATTCGCCGGCTGCTGTGGATGCCCAACGAAGTCGGTTTCTGCCGCGCCTACGTCGCCGGCGACCTCGACATCGACGGGGACATCTTCGACGTCGTCACCGCCTTGCGCGATGCGAAGCCGGCGAAACCTGTTTCGGCGATGAAGGTGCTGCCCGCCCTGGTGTCGGCGTCGCGGCGGCTCGGCGCGCGGCGACGACCGCTTCCTCCTCCGGCTGAGGAGGCGCGCCTCGCCGGCCGACGCCATTCCTTGCGCCGCGACTCGAAGGCGGTCAGCCACCACTACGACGTCGGCAACGCCTTCTACCGGCTCGTGCTCGGCCCCACGATGACCTACTCCTGCGCCCGGTTCACCGACACCGACTCCACGCTCGAGCAGGCACAGGAAGCCAAGAACGAGATGGTCTGCCGCAAGTTGGGACTGCACGAAGTGGCCGGCGCGCGGCTGCTCGACGTGGGCTGCGGATGGGGTTCGTTGGCCATCCACGCCGCAGTCGAACACGGCGCGCGCGTGGTGGGTGTGACGATCAGCTCGGCACAGGCCGAGCTCGCCCGAACCAGGGTCGCCGAGGCCGGCGTGGCCGACCTGGTCGACATCCGGCACCGCGACTACCGCGAGGTGAAGGGCGAGACCTTCGATGCGATCTCCTCGATCGGCATGTCGGAGCACGTCGGCCAGGCTCACATCGACGAGTACTTCGCGACCCTGCGGAGCATGCTCGGCCCGCACGGTCGGCTGCTCAACCACGCCATCTCCTCCGTCGGCGGATCGAAGCTCGGGCGCACGTCTTTCGTGAGTCGCTACGTGTTCCCCGACGGCGAGTTGGTCGACGTCGGCGAGGTGGTGCTGGCCATGGAGCGTGCCGGGTTCGAGGTGCGCGACGTCGAGTCGCTGCGCGAGCACTACGCCCGCACGCTGCGTGCGTGGGTGGCCAACCTGGAGGCCAACTGGGACGAGGCCGCGGCGGCGGCCAGCGAGGCGCGAGCCAAGATCTGGCGGCTCTACATGGCCGGCTCAGCCATCGGGTTCGAGGATGGTGGCATCGGCATCCACCAGGTGCTCGGTGTGATAGCCGACTCGACCGGCGGCGCGGCGATGCCGCTCACCCGCCGCGGCTGGCACTGATCCGAAGGCTGACGGCTCTCATCCGGAACCGCCCGACACCCCTCCCGTAGGGTGCTGCCCGTGGCCAAGCTCCGAATCGTCTACCGCTGTTCCGACTGGGGGGCCGCGTTCCCCAAGTGGGCCGGCCAGTGCGGCATCTGCTCGGCGTGGAACACCATGACCGAAGACGTCGAGGGCCCCGACGCGACCATGCCGGTCACGTCGATGCTCACCCCCGGTGCGGTCGCCCAACCGATCGCCGACGTCACCAGCGCTTTCGGCGGCACTCGCCGCACCGGCATCGACGAGCTCGATCGCGTGCTCGGCGACGGGCTGGTGCCGGGTTCGGTCACCTTGCTCGGTGGCGAGCCAGGC
>VFMC01000248.1 GCA_006515795.1 Acidimicrobiaceae bacterium
CCTCTCACCACTCGCCGCTCGTTCCGAGGCCCAGCGCGACGCCTTGCAGGCCGCCCTCGACGAACGCGATCCCGGTGGATTTCACGTCACGCTCGGCCTCAAGCACGCCGCACCGACGATCGAGGCAGCCGTCCACGATCTGGCGACGGCAGGCCTTCGACGGATCGTGGCGCTGGTGCTCGCACCGCACCATTCGTCGTACTCGATCGGGCAGTACCTGGATCGCGTCCGGGTCGCGGCCGAGCCACACGCCATCACCGTTTCCGGCATCTCGAGTTGGGCCACCGAGCCCGCCTTCATCGAGTTCCTCACCACCGATCTCGTTGCCCGCCTCGCCACGATGCCTGTGAACACCAAGGTGATCTTCACCGCCCATTCGCTCCCCCGACGCACGATCGACAGTGGCGACCAGTACACAGTCGAGGTCAGGTCCACGGCCGAGGCGGTGGCCCGCCGAGCGGGACTGCGCGAGTGGAGCCAGTGGGCGATCGCCTGGCAGTCGGCGAGCCGCACGCCCGAGCCGTGGCTGGGCCCCGACATCCTCGAGGTGATCGACGAGCTGGCCGCCAGCGAGAACCACGCCGATCAACCCCGCGGCGTGCTGGTGTGCGCGTGCGGTTTCGTTGCCGATCATCTCGAGGTGCTCTACGACCTCGACATCGCCGCGGCCACCCGAGCCGCCGGCCACGGCCTAGCGTTCGCCCGCACCGCATGTGTCAACGACGATCCGGCCGTGATGGCCGCGCTGGCGGAGCGGGTCGTCGCCGCATGAACGAGCGACCGAGGCAGGCTGCGACACGCGCCGAACCGCCGCACATCGTGGTCGTGGGCGGAGGTATCAGCGGCCTCGCGGCAGCGCACGAACTGCTCGCCGGCGCCCCGACTCAGTCGCGCCGGGTGACGGTCCTCGAGGCACAGCAACGTCTAGGCGGGAAGATCCGGACGTCGCCGTTCGCAGGTCGCGAATCGGTCGACGAAGGCGCCGACGCGCTGCTGATCCGCGTGCCCTGGGCTCGCGAGTTCACCGAAGCGCTGGGAATGGCCGACGAGTTGGTGTCGCCCGCCACCGGCTCGGCCGCGGTGTGGTGGGACGGCCTGCAGCCGATCCCGCAGGGCCTCCTGCTCGGGCTCCCCACCGACTTGGGCCAGTTGGCGCGCACGAAGCTGCTGTCGTGGCCGGCGAAGCTGCGCGCTGCATCGGAGGTGCTCCGCCCACGCACCACGATCGAGACCGATTCGATCGGTGCATGGGTGCGGGCGCGCTTCGGCGACCAGGTGCACGAGCGGCTCGTCGATCCCCTCGTGGGCAGCATCTACGCCGCCGACACCGACTTGTTCAGCCTGACCGCCGTACCGCAGCTCGCCGAGCTGGCGGCCGGGCCGCGCAGCGTCTTGCTCGGCTCTCGCCAGCCCCGCGCGATGCCGACGGGTCCGGTGTTCGCGAGCCCGCGAGGCGGGATGGCCCGGCTGGTGGAGGTCGCCGCGCAACGGATCGTCGAGCTGGGCGGTGTCATCCGCACCGACACACCGTGTCAAACGCTCGAACGCGATGGCGCCGGCTGGCGTGTCAACGGCACGCTCGCCGATGCCGTGATCCTCGCCTGCCCGGCCGCACAGGCGGCACGACTCCTTCCGACGGTCGGCGACTCGCTGGCCGCGATCGTGTATGCCGACGTGGTGCTGTTCACGATCGCGGTGCCGCGCGCCGACCTTCCCGACAGCATCCAGGGCCTCAGCGGCTACCTGGTGCCGAAGCCCGTCCAGAACCTCGTCACGGCAGTGTCGTTCGGCTCGCAGAAGTGGAGCCACTGGAACGTGCTCGCCGATGGCTCCGAAGCCGACACCGTGGTGCTGCGCATCTCGCTCGGCCGCGACGGTCTGCCCGTGCTGCACCTGTCGGACGAGCTGCTGCTCGACGCGGCCCTCACCGAGGTCGGTCACCACCTGGGCGTGTCGCTGCGACCCACCGCGACCCGCATCTCCACGTGGCACCGCGCGTTTCCGCAGTACCGGCCGCACCACCACCGCCTCGTCGCCGCGATCGAGGAAGACCTGCCACCGTCGCTGGCCATGGCCGGCGCCAGCTATCACGGCATCGGCATCCCCGCGTGCATCCGCTCCGGCCGGCGAGCGGCCGCCTCGATCGCCGATCGAGTGCTCTCAGTGGTAGCTTGACCGCATGAAGGGGCGGGGCCTTCTCCTGCGTGGTGCGGCAACGCTCCTCGGCTCGGCGCTGTTCGTCGGCGCGTGTGCCGACCACACCGACGACCGCTCCGGCTTGCTCACCCTGCCGGCGGAGCAGGTGGAGCCGACCGACGAGCCGCCCGCCCTCGATGCTGCGGCCGTCACCAGCACGATCTCGGCCAGCACCACCTCCACCCAGCCGCGTGCCAACGAGCCCTACCTCGAGCTCGGTACGTTCGAGATCCCGGCGCTCTCGCTGTCGATCCCGCTGCTCGAAGGCGTCTCACTCACCACCCTCGATCGCGGCCCTGGCCACTGGCCCGGCACGGCGCTGCCCGGCCACCGCGGCAACGTGGTCGTCGCCGGACACCGAACCAGCCACGGCAAGATCTTCCGGCACATCGACGAGCTCGTGCCCGGCGACGAGGTGATCTTCACCACGGCTGAGGGCCGGTTCGTGTACTCTTCGCGTGTCACCCCCCAGGATCGACGAAGCAGCGGATCGTCGTGCACCTCGCGTTGCAGACCGAGGTCTGATCGAGGCAACGCTGCTGCGGCCGCGGCGCGGATATCCTGCGGCCGCGATGCCGAAGCCGTACGTCCACGCTGCCATTGCCCTCGGCGCAGGACTGCTCGTCGCACTGTCATTACCACCGTGGGGCCTCTGGCCGCTCGCGTTCGTGGGCGTGGCCGTGTTCGAGGTGGCGCTCGGCGAACATCCCAGTCGCGGTGAGCGGGCGTGGCGTGGCTGGTTCTTCGCTGCCGGATGGCTGTTCCCCGGCATGTGGTGGATGTGGTTCCTGTCCGCTCCCGGCTACCTGGTCGCCGGTGCGCTCTTCGCCGGTCTGCACGCGCTGGCCGCGGTCGTCGCTCCGACCGGCCGCTGGCGGGTGATCGGGCGGCCGGCCGCACACACCCTGGTCGAAGCCGTTCGGCTCGTGGTGCCCTTCGGCGGCGTGCCGCTGGCGACGCTGGCGATCGGCCAGGCGTCGGGTCCGCTCCTGGGCATCGCCCGCGTCGGCGGCGTGGTGCTGATCACGTGGGTCGTGTTCCAGATCGGGTTCGCGCTGGCGGGGCCCTCGCCGTGGGTGCCACAGATCGCGGGCAAGAGACGAGGCACGGGCACCGCGAGGTTGCGCGGCCAACCCCATGGAGCCATCGGCCTGGGTGCCGCCATCGCGGTGATGGTGCTGGCGGCCGTCGCTCCGACCGGTTCGGCCACCGGCAGCCAGCTCAGGGTCACGATCGTGCAGGGTGGCGGGCCGCAGGGCACCCATGCCATCGACACCAGCGCCCGCGACGTGATCGAGCGGCACCTCGCCGCTACCGAGACCATCGCCGCCGGCAGCGCCGACCTGGTGGTGTGGCCCGAGAACGTGGTCGACGTGGCAACCTTCGCCGGAAGTCCCGAGCTCGCCGAGATCGCCGCACAGGCCGACCGCATCGGTTCGCCGATCGCCGTCGGCATCACCGAGGACGTGCAACCCATCGACGGTGGGGCCAGTGGGTTCCTCAACGCCCAGGTCGTGGTAACCCCCGACGGCGAGGTCACCAGCCGTTACGAGAAGGTTCGGCGCGTGCCGTTCGGCGAGTACATGCCGCTGCGCGGGCTGCTCGACGCGCTCGGCGCGCCCGTAGACCAGGTTCCCCGCGACGCCGTGGCCGGCACCGGCCCGGCAGTGCTCGATCTGCCCACCGGTGAACGCATGGCGGTGGCGATCTCGTGGGAGGTGTTCTTCGGGTCGCGCGTCCGCAACGGGGTGGGCGACGGCGGGCAGATGATCATCAACCCAACCAACGGATCGAGCTACACCGGCACGGTGCTGCAGACCCAGCAGGTGGCATCGAGCCGGCTCCGGTCGGTGGAGAACGGTCGATGGTTGGCCCAGGTGTCGCCTACCGGTTTCAGCGCGTTCGTCTCACCCGACGGCCAGGTGATCGACCGCACCTCGGTGAGCGAGCAACGCGTGCTGTCGCATGTGGTCGAGTTGCGCACGGGCTCCACTTGGTACCGCGCCCTCGGCGACTGGCCGTTCACCGCCCTCGCCGCCCTCGCACTGCTCGGCTGTCATGGCATGGTCAGGCGATCTCGATCATCACCGTGACCGGCCCGTCGTTCACGATCGTGACCTCCATGTCGGTGCGGAACCGACCGGTGGCCACAGTCGCCCCGAGCGAGCGGAGGTGGTCGACGACGGCCCCGACGAGAGGCTCGGCCGCCTCCGGGCGGGCGGCGGCGATCCAGCTCGGCCGGCGACCGCCGCTCGTGTCCCCGTACAGCGTGAACTGACTCACGACGAGCACCTCGCCGCCCGCGTCGGCGACCGACCGGTTCATCACGCCGTCGTCGTCGTCGATCACCCGCAGGTTCCAGATCTTGTCGGCCAGCTTGGCCGCCTGCACTTCGCCGTCCGTGTGGGTCACTCCGACGAACACGCACAACCCCATCCCGATCCGGCCCACCTCCACCCGACCGCCATCAGCCTTCACCACCACGCTCGCCTCGCGAACCCGCTGCACCAGTCCTCGCATGAGGATCGATCCTGCCAGAATCGGCTGATGATCGAGTTGACCGCCGGCGATGCCGTCGCCGCCGTGAGCCCGGCCGCCGGGGGACGGATCGCCTCGTTGACGGTCGGCGGCCGGCAGTTGCTCGTCACCGGCGACAGCACCGACGACCCGCTGCGGTGGGGCTGCTATCCGATGGTGCCTTTCGCGGGGCGGATCCGCGATGGGCGGTTCGTGCACGACGGTCGTCGTTTCGAGCTCGACATCAACCTCCCTCCGAACGCGATCCACGGCTCCGGATTCCTGTCGCAGTGGGAGGTGCTCGATCACGGGTTCGACCACGCCGAGCTCGCCTGCAGCCTCACCTGGCCGCTGGGCGGTACCGCGCACCAGCACGTGCAGCTCACACCCGATGCGCTCGTCTGCGTGCTCACGGTGGCGGCCGGCCACGAGTCGATGCCGGTCACCATCGGCTATCACCCCTGGTTCGTGAAACCGACTGCCGACGACTTGGTGTTCGGATCGATGTATGAGCGCGACGATGCCGGGCTGCCGACCGGTCGACTCGTGGAGCCGGCGCCGAGGCCATGGGACGACTGCTTCGTCGAACCACGGCTGCCGCTCACCATCACCGTTCCCGCGGGGCGGGTCGGCGGGTCGATTCGAGTCACGATCGCGAGCGACTGCGACCACTGGGTGGTGTACGACCAGCCCAGCAATGCCACCTGCGTCGAACCGCAGTCCGGTCCACCCGATGCCGTCAACCTGGGCATAGCGCAAGTCCTTTCACCAGGTGAGATGCTTCAGCGCACGATGACGATCGCGTGGCACTCGATCCCGGCTCGACCGGTGCTCGTTACCGACGGGTAGCCTCTTCAGCCATGTCTGTACGGCCGGGAGGCCAGTCGCCCGAACGGTCGCGTGTCACAGGTCCCGACGCGCCGCTGCGGCTCGCCTACCTCACCTATCGCGGCAAGGCGCACGTGGGCGGGCAGGGCGTGTACACGCGACATCTCACCAAGGCGCTGGTCGATCTCGGTCACCACGTCGAGGTCTTCGGGGGGCAACCGTATCCGGTGCTCGACGACCGGATCCCGCTGCACAAGCTGCCCAGCCTCGACCTGTGGAACGACCACTACCCAGGTCGTCTCCCCGCGTACTGGGAGCTGAAGACCAAGGGCGACGTAGCCGAGACGCTGTCGCACATGAAGGGCACCTTCGGCGAGCCGCTCGGTTTCAGCGTGCGCGTGCTCGACGAGCTGAAGAAGCGGCGCCACGACTTCGACCTGGTGCACGACAACCAGTGCCTCGGCTACGGCATCGTGCAGGTCGAGAAGCTCATCCCCACCATCGTCACGCTGCACCACCCGATCACGCGCGACCGGGCCCTCGAGATGGAGCACACCGAGAACTGGTGGAAGCGCCGCAGCATCGGCCGGTGGTACGGGTTCGTGAAGATGCAGGGTCGAGTGGCGCGACGGATGCCGCGCATCGTCGTGGTGAGCGAGAACAGCATCAAGGACATCCATGCCGACATGGGCGTGAGCCTCGACCGGATGAGGTTGGTGCCGGTCGGCGTCG
>VFMC01000688.1 GCA_006515795.1 Acidimicrobiaceae bacterium
GCACGTGCCGCCCGTCGCCGGTGCCGCGTAGCCGGCCGGGCACGAGCACGCGTACGTGCCGGCGAGGTTGCTGCACATGCCGAGCCCGCACGGCGTGCCGGTCGTGCACTCGTTCACGTCGGTGCACGTCCCGCCGCTGCCGGGCGCGGTGTAGCCGCTCGGGCAGGTGCACGTGTACGAGCCCGTCCGGTTCGTACACGAGCCGACGCCGCAGATCGCGGGCGTCGTCACGCACTCGTTGACGTCGACGCACGCGCCGCCGGACGCGACGTACCCGCTCGGACAGCTGCACGTGTAGCTGCCGGCGGTGTTCATGCACGTGCCGGGCGTACACGGGTTGGCGCGGAGGCACTCGTCGACGTCCGTGCAACCCGTCCCGCCGGCGCGCGGGTCGATGCCGTTCCCGCTGTACCCGCTCGGGCACGAGCACGTGTAGCTCATCGGCGTGTCGGTGCAGATCGCGCCCACCGCACAGCTGTTGAGCCCGGTCGTGCACTCGTTGTCGACGACGCACGTCGTGCCGTCGAACCCGAAGCCCGCCGCGCACGCGCACGTGTAGCCGCCGGTCGTGTTCATGCACGTGCCGTAGGCGAGGTGCTGGTTGCACGTCGTGTCGCCGGCGCCGCCGTCGGTGCACTCGTTGACGTTCACGCACGTCTCGGAGAAGGTGCCGTCGCTGCCGACCTGCCACCCGGTCGCGCACGTGCAGTTGAACCGCGGCGTCGCGTCGCTGCACGAGTGGCCGTAGCCCGAGTCCTCGAGGCACGGGTTACCGGTCGCGCACTCGTCGATGTCGACGCACGTCTCGCTGTAGGTGCCGTCGTTGCTCACCTGGAAGCCGGT
The DNA here is from genome assembly GCA_006515795.1 of Acidimicrobiaceae bacterium. GTDB lineage: Bacteria > Actinomycetota > Acidimicrobiia > Acidimicrobiales > Ilumatobacteraceae > VFMC01. The sequence goes on from VFMC01000688.1 coordinate 844, forward strand.
CGTGCAGAGGCAGTTGTAGCGGGGCGTGGCGTCGCTGCAGACGTTGCCGTAGCCGGAGTCCTCGAGGCACGGGTTGCCGTCGTGCACCCGTTCGCGCCCGCGTCGGTCACGCCATCGCTCGCGACGTCGACACGGCCGTTGCCGGAGTAGCCCGTGTCGCAGCCGCATGTGAAGCCCCAGTACCGGCTGCCGCCCGGGTTCGCGGTGTCCGACGAGTTGTTCGTGCAGTTGGCGGACGACGACGTGCTGCAGTTGGTGTAGTTGCTCGGGTGCGTGCTCCCGCCGTAGCCCGACGACGTCAAGTAGCACTCGTCCGTGTGGCGAGAGCTCGAGAAGCCCGGCCTCGTGGTGTACGCCGACGGTCCGGCGCCGGAACCGCCGCTGCACGTGAACCCGCTTCCCGTGCCCCACGACGAGCCGAAGTAGATCAGCTCCTGGCCGTTCGTGCGCATGTCGCCGTC
>VFMC01000249.1 GCA_006515795.1 Acidimicrobiaceae bacterium
TGCGCTCGCCCACGGCATCTTCCCCCCACTGTTGATGTCGGGTGGTGTTGGCGAGGCGCTGCCGGCCGCCGCCGCCCGTGCCGCGCTGTCCACCGCCACCGAGATCGTCGTCGGCCGCCACTCCCAGGAGGTCGAAGCCGCGGTCTACTTCTGCTGCATGGAGGCGCTCCAGAACGCCGGAAAGCACGCCGGATCGAACGCCACCGCCCTCGTGAAGGTGTGGGAAGATGCCGACGCGCTGCATTGGCAGGTCACCGACGACGGCCCAGGTTTCGATCCTGCCGGTGTCGCGGGTGCCGGCCACGGCTTCGTCAACATGCGCGACCGGATGGGTTCGTTCGGCGGGACGATCGATGTAGTCAGTGCGGTCGGCGCCGGCACAACCGTCAGCGGCCGCCTACCGCTCGGCTGACGCCGCGGTGTTACTCGCTACGCAGCTGAGCGGCCGGCGCGCGCCGCGTGCCAAAACTGCCCGCGATCGCCGCGACACCGACAGCAACGACGAAGGCAATGAGCGGGGCACCGACCGCCGGCCCCCACGACATCACCGGGCCAGATGGGATGAAGACGCGGCGCGCGACCAGCTGCCACAGCCAACGGCCGATCACCAGCCCGGTAGGAACGCCGACCGCGATGCTCCCGGTGATCAGCACGATGCCCGCCACCGGACCGATGCTGCGGCGCTGCCGCTTCGTCATGCCGAGGGCAGCCAGCACGGCCAGGTCTCTGGCGTGGCGTTGCAGCAACGTGACCAGCGCGTGGATCAGCGAGGCCAAGGCGAGCATCCCCACCAGCGCGGCGATCAGCCACGGGACCGAGCGGAGCCGCTCGAGGTTGGCGGGGTCGGCCTGAGGTGCGGCGAGACGTGCCGACGCGGGGAACTCGCGCGCCACGGAATCGATCGCGACCTGACGCTCCACCGACGATGCCACCCGGATCACCACCGATTGCACGACCTCGTCAGCACCGCCGTTCAAAAGCAGCGCCACGTCGGGGTGCACGACGATGCCCTCGCCGGCATTCGTGGCCGACGACACCGGGTTGCTCAGCACGGCGATGCCGGTCACGCGGAGGCTCGCTTCGACGGGGCTCGCGAAGAGGGTGTCCGTTTCCGACAAGGAGGTGAGCGTCACCGTGTCGCCGATCCCCTTGCGCAACCGTTTGGCCGTGTCGGCGCCGAGCGCCACCTCGTCGGCGGCCCGCGGCGCCTGCCCGGCGGCCATGACCGTCGGTGCCTCTCCCACGATCGGCACCGCGGCAAGGTAGTTCACGGTCACCCCGTCGAGCACGGCGGTCTCGGATCCCTCCAGGATCCCTGCCGCGTCCGCCACGTTCGGATTGCGGGTGATGAGGTCGATCCCGGCCTGCGACGCGTCGGGATCCGAATATTGGCCGACGGCGACGTCCCACCACGCGCCGTAGCGGACGGGTTCGCCGACGACGCGGTCGAAGCTGGCCACGAGCGTTCCCGCGGCCACAGCTACGGCGACAGCGGCGGCACCGGCTGCGACAGCGAGGCGCGGTGAACCGCCCCGGGTAAAGGTCAGCGCCACTCGTGACACGGGCCCGACCGGCGCCATCGAGGCCGAGAACCCTGGTCGCCGCTGGTGCGCCGCGGATCGGCCGACCGCAAGCGCGGTGGCCGTGGCGACAGCGACAAAGTACATCGGCATGAAGATGGCGACCGCCGCCAGGACTGCCCAATCGAATCGGATCGGGTGGGAGTATTCGAGCCGGCCGGCAAGACCGACCGGGCCGAGAGGCGACAGCGCAACGATCATCACCACAGCCACTCCGGCGGCGAGCATCGCCGCCACAAGGGCACGGGCGACGGCACCGGCGATGAGACCCGAGCGGGTGAGTCCGAGGGCGGTCAGCGCAACGCGATCGGACAGTTCGCGGCGCAGTTGGCGTGAGAGGGCGAGACCGACGAAGACCATCCCGGCGATGGTGGCGATGATGGCGAAGATGAGCACGGCTTGGCGCTCGGACTCCACCGCACGTCGCAGCGCGGCTACGTCCAGGCCGTCCAGGGTCGTGTACGTGTAGAGGGACCACCCGTTCGGGGCCTTGTCGACAGCCCGTTGGAATGCCGGGACACCATCGGGCCCGTCGTGGAGGCGCACGACCGCGGCGAAGCCATACATCGCGAACTCGTCACCGTGGGCGGCGACCCAGCCGGAGCGAACGTAAAGTGCGTCCGGAAGCCACAAACCGCCGAGATCAACCTCGCTCGACCGCTGCAGATCCGACGCGAACCTGACGATGCCGACCACGCGGCTCTCGAACGGAACGGTCTGCGGCACCTCGCCGGTGACAGTCGCCGCATCGATGTCTTCCTGCTGCCACGACGCAAGGCGGAGCGTGTCGCCCACGTGGATGCCGCCGGCGCGGGCTGCCAGTTCGCCGACCATGATCTCGTCGGTCGCGCGCTCGTCGGCAAGGCGTCCGTCGATGAGGATCTGATGGCTGAAGGCCCCACCCTCATCGGGCGAACCCATCGCCGTGATCAGCACGGCGCGTCCCCACCAGTTCCTCGCCGAGTCGTCCAGCACGCCCGCGATCAGGGTGCCGGTCGTCGTCCAGCTCTCGACCTCGGGTCTGTCGGCCAGTACCTCCTGGGCAAGGCGCACCGCCATGTGGTTGTTGACGCAACGGTCGACCAGCTCGGTGATGGAAAGTTGATTGGGGGGCTCGACGTCGGGTGGGCAGCCATAGACGACCACGTCGTAGCCGCGGCTGCGTTCGGCGTACCGTTCGATCGCTCCGTCGGCCCGTCGGGCGGCTTGGATGGAGGCACCCACAACCCCGGCGGCCAGCCCGGCGAGCACGGCGAGAGCGACGGTGGCGCCCCGCCGCCGGCGCAGGATGGAGCGGACCCAGAGGGTGACGGCGCCCATGGCCGTCAGGCCGAGCCGTTGCCGCGCCACGCCGGGTCGCCACCGGCCTCCCAGAGACGCCTTACGACTCGCGGCGACAGCTCGTCCTTGTTCACGTACGCCGCCGCGCCGCACGTGCGGGCGGCCGGTGGCATGTCGGCCTCGGTGTAGGTGGACACGAGGATCACGAGCGTTTCAGGGTGGGTGGAGGTGATGATCCGCGTGGCCTCCAGCCCATCCATCGCGCCCATGTTGATGTCCATGAGGACGACGGTCGGGTGGAGCAGGTCGACCAGCTCGACCGCTTCCTCGCCCGATGTCGCTTCGGCAACGAGCTCGAATCCCTCCACGCGGGCGATGACGGCGCGCGCAGCAGCGCGAAAAGGCGCCTGGTCGTCGACGACCAGCACCCGGACGAACTCGGCGACATTCATCGGATCGTCCGCCTGCTCCATCAGATGACACTCCATGACATCGTCATGCTGGCGCCTCAGGGCCGCTCGGGGAACCGTGCTGCTACGTCACGCGAGGTGTGGCCAGCATCACCATCGGTCAGGTACATCAGGACGGCCGTTACCCGCCGGTTCACGTCGCGCTCCTCGCTGAGGTGGAGCTTCGAGAAGATCGAGTTGATGTGCTTCTCGACCGCCCGCTCCGAGAGTACGAGCGTGCCGGCGATGGCGGCGTTCGACTTTCCCTGGGCCATCTCGCCCAACACCTCGCGTTCCCGCGGGGTGAGGAAGTCGAGTGGTGACTTGGCGGCTCGATTGGAGGATTTGACCAGCTGCTCGACCACCTTGGGGTCGATGACAGCGCCTCCGCCGGCCACCACCCGGATGGCATCGACGAGGTC
>VFMC01000689.1:0-920 GCA_006515795.1 Acidimicrobiaceae bacterium
TCACTCAGCTTGCCTGGCGGGTTTCCACCACCACTCGCGTCGACGGCACGGCCGAGGGGACGACTGTCTCCCGTATGACGACGGGCGGAGCGGCCAACTGGACCAACGACACCGTGCCCGTCTTCACGTGGACCTCGCGCGACCTGGCGACGAACGGTTCGGGCGCGCTCCTGAAGCGGCCCGGCTCGGGCCTGGCCGGGGCGAACTACGCGCTGGCCAGCTCGCTCCTCTTCCCCACGCCCTCGAGCGGCCCCGCCGTACAGATCGTCACCGCCTCGACGGTCGACGCGCAGGTGCCCTCGGTTGGCACCACCGGGCCCGCGACCTCGACCTTCCTGATGTCGGGCGCTACGCCCGTGCCGACGCCGCCTCTGGGCGCCGACGGCCCCAAGAGCTTCGCCTTCCGCACCGTCGACCGCGTCGGGTGGCCTTCCACGCCGGTGACGACGCAGCTCTTCCTCGACCGTACCGGCCCGAACATCGTCGAGGCGAACTTCGCGGGCACGCTGCGCTTCAACGACGGCTCGCCCTCGGATCAGCAGAACAACGTGGGCGGGAACGATGCTGGAAGCTGGGTTGCGAAGAGTTCGTCGTTCACGTCGGCGTTGCTCTCGCAGGTGACCTTCACCGCCTCGAATGCGCCCGCGGCGCTCAAGAACCTGCGTACGTCCAACGCGGGCGTCGAGCGGGTGCTGCCGCTTGCGGCAGTGACGAGCAAGGTGACGGCGACGTTCGCTCAGGACCGTCTCTTCAGCTCAAACGGGACCCTGTGGTACGGCTCCGCGCTCAACGACACGGTGCTCGCCGAGAGTTTCACGATCACCTTCTCGGGTTCGGGCAGCAAGCTGCTCGACTTCACGTTGAAGGACACTCAGGCGATCAGCGCCACTCAGTTCACGACCAGCTTTGGCACCTGCCTG
>VFMC01000689.1:948-1362 GCA_006515795.1 Acidimicrobiaceae bacterium
CGATCAAGTCCAGTACCGCATCCAGGCCACCAGCACACCGAAGACCATAACCTCCGCTGGCTCCGTCACCGGCTACCGCCTGCGCCTGGGCACCGGCCAGAGCTGGTCGTTCTCCTTGTCCCCCTCCGTGCAGGCCGACCAGGTGCGCTTCGACATGGAGGATATCCGCCTGGGTGGGACCTCCACCGTGCAGGTTCGGGCTGTCGGCCGCGCCTGGACCTCCGCCCAGTGGGGCCCCCCGATGTCGATCTCGGTTGGCGACGTGCTCGAGCCCACGAGCGCCATCGCGCTGTGGCTCCAGTTCGCCGACGTGACCACGAGCTTCTCGGACGGTTCCGGTGTCGGCCTCTCGAACGGTCAAACCGGCCGCTTCAGCTATCGATGGAACCTCGACGCCGAGGCCACCCCGGTTGC
>VFMC01000250.1 GCA_006515795.1 Acidimicrobiaceae bacterium
CTCGACGTGAGCGTCGTCGCGCACCGCCACCACGAGCCGTTCGTCGTTCCCGGCGCACTTCGCCTCGATGCCCTGCGTTTCGAGGTCGCGTTCCACCTGCTCGAGGTCGACGCGTCGACCGAACAGCTTCACGAAGCGACTCGCCCGACCGATGATCTCGAACATGCCGTTGGGGAGCTGCCTGGCGAGGTCGCCGGTGCGCAGCTCATCGATGGTGCGACCGAGCGCCAGCTCTTCAGTGGATGTGGCGTACCCGAGCATCACGTTGGGGCCGCGGTAGATCAGTTCGCCGGTTCCTTCCGCCATGCCTTCCACCGGGTCGATCCGCATCGAGCCGCCGGGGATCGGGATGCCGATCGCCATCGGGGGGAGGCACGTAGGCCATGCGCGCCGTTGCCTCGGTCTGGCCGTACATCACGAACAGCCGCCAACCGTCGCGTTCGGCGAGATCAGCGAATCGGAGCACGCGATCCGGTGGTAGGCGACCCCCCGCCTGGGTGATGGTGCGCAGCGAAGGCAGCCGTTTGGACGCGAAGTCGACGCGGTCGAGGAGCTCGAAGGTGTGTGGAACGCCGGCGAAGCTGGTGACGCCCCAGTGCTCGACGTCGCGCCAGAACGATGGGTCGAGCACCGACTCGCCGGTGAGCACGAGCGAGGCTCCCCGGTGCAGGTGGCTGTGCACGACCGACAACCCGTAGCAGTAGTTCAGCGGCAGTGTTGTTATGGCGCGATCGTCGTCGGTGATCGCGAGGTAGTCGGCGATCGACGCGGCGTTCGCCGACAGGTTGCCGGCAGACAACCTCACCATCTTGGGCGAGCTGGTGGAGCCGGACGTCGACAGCAGCAGGGCCAGGTCTGGGTGCAGCTCGTGGGCGCTGCCCGGACGAACCTCAGTGAGGCTCCAGCCACGCTCGCTGCGGGCGATCACGACATCGGGGTCGTAGTGCGAAACGGTTGCCTTCAGCTGCGACGTGTCGTCGGCGTCGACGGCGATCACGGGACATCGCGCCCTCAGCGCCGCGAGGTAGGCGACCAATGGGTCGAGCTCGCTTGCCATCGCGATGGCGACGAGTCGCCCCGAGCCGAGCTGCTCGGCAACCGCCGCGACACGGGCCTCGAGCTGCCGATAGCTGATGACCTGATCGTCGACGATCAAGGCGACGGCGTCGCCGAACGAGCCGAGCCGGTCGACGAACGTGACCCCGTTGTTCACCTCCATCTGTCGACTCCTGTTCCGCCTAGCCGGGCCGCCTCGACCCCTGCACGGTATCGAATACGATGCGACGTGCCTCAACGACGAGGCCATCGAATCATCACGAGGGGATCCATTCGCCATGAAGGCGTTCAAGAACTTCATCGACGGAAACCACGTCGACTCAGCCGACGGCCGAACAACGGCGATCGTCGATCCGTCCACAGGCGAGCAGTACGCCACCGCCGCGCTCAGTGCACAGGCCGACGTCGACGCTGCCATGCGGGCCGCCGCCGCCGCGTTTCCCGGGTGGCGCGATTCCACTCCCAGCGAGCGCTCCCTGGCGCTGTTCCGCATCGCCGACGCCGTCGAGGCCCGCGCCGACGAGCTCATCGCCCGCGAGGTGCAGAACTGCGGGAAGCCGGCGCACCTGGTACGCAGCGAAGAGATCCCTCCGATGGTCGACCAGATCAGGTTCTTCGCCACGGCCGCCCGCCACCTCGAAGGCAAGAGTGCCGGCGAGTACATGCGCGGCATGACGTCGTTCATCCGGCGCGAACCGATCGGGGTGTGCGCCCAGGTCGCCCCATGGAACTACCCGATGATGATGGCCGTGTGGAAGTTCGCCCCGGCGATCGCAGCAGGCAACGCGGTGGTGCTCAAGCCGAGCGACACCACACCGGCCACCACCAGCCTCCTCGCCGAGATCGCCGCCGAGTTCCTGCCGGCCGGCGTCTTCAACGTGATCTGCGGCGATCGCGACACGGGCCGGGCGATGATCACCCACGACACCCCGGCGATGGCCAGCATCACTGGTTCGGTCCGGGCCGGCATGGAGGTGGCCGCGGCCGCCTCACAGAGCCTGAAGCGGGTGCACCTCGAGCTCGGCGGCAAGGCGCCGGTAGTCGTGTTCGACGACGCCGACATCGCCGCCGCCGCCGAAGCAATCGCCATCGCCGGCTACTTCAACGCCGGCCAGGACTGCACCGCAGCAACCCGTGTCATCGCCGCACCCGGCGTCTACGCCGATGTCGTCGCCGCCCTCGCCGAGCAGGCCAAGGGCGTGAAGACCGGCATGCCCGACGACGAGGACGTGCTGTACGGCCCGGTCAACAACCCGAACCAGCTCGCCCACGTGAGCGGCATGGTCAGCCGGGCGCCCGAACACTCCACGGTGGCCGCCGGCGGGCATGCGCTTGGCGGGGCCGGCTACTTCTTCGAGCCGACCGTCGTTGCCGGCCTGCGCCAAGACGACGAGATGATCCAGAAGGAGATCTTCGGTCCGGTCATCACGGTGCAGCAGTTCAGCGACGAGGCGGAGGCGATCCGCTGGGCCAACGGTGTCGAGTACGGCCTCGCGTCGTCGGTGTGGACGAAGGACTTCGGGCGAGCGATGCGGATGTCGAAGGCACTCGACTTCGGCTGCGTGTGGATCAACACCCACATCCCGCTCGTGGCCGAGATGCCCCACGGGGGCTACAAGAAGTCCGGCTACGGCAAGGACCTCTCCGGCTACGGCTTCGACGACTACACCCGGATCAAGCACGTGATGGCCAACCTCGAGAGCTGATCGCCGGGCCCGGTCTGCCCGGGCGTCAGTGCGCTCCCCAGGCGAAGGTCTGCTTCACGAGGTCGAGGTAGATGAACGTCTCGGTCGACACCACTCCCGACACACGTCGGATCCGGTTGGTGAGATCGAGCAGGTCGGCGTCGTCACCGACCACCACCTCGCACATCAGGTCGAACGACCCGGCGGTCACGACGAGGTAGTCGATGTCTTCCATCGCCCGCAGGGCTTCGGAGACCCCGTCGGTCGGCCCGTTGGTGCGCACACCGATCATCGCCATCCGGCGGTACCCGATCGACAGCGGGTTGGTGACGGCCACCACCTGCATCACGCCGGTGTCGGTGAGTCGCTGCACGCGCTGGCGAACGGCGGCCTCCGACAGCCCGACCGCCGCACCGAGCCGGGTGTACGGGGTGCGCCCGTCGGTCTGCAGTTGCTCGATGATGGCTCGATCGATGTCGTCCAGGGCGTTCAGGCTGCGGTTCATGTCGATGCGAATACTGGCGCTGTGCCGGCTCGATCGCAAGGGAATCCGTCGCCAACCCGGTTTTCTTCGACGGTTTCCAGCGATGACTTGCTTGCGCATCGTCGGTGTTACGTGCCACTCTCGGCTGCCAATGAAGCGACTCGTCAGAAACGGCACCGTCATCACCGGAACGATGCGCGCTTCGGCCATGGCCGTCGAAGACGGCACCGTGGTGGCACTCGGCGACGATGCGCTCGATCGGGCCTCGGGTTGGGATGAGGTGATCGACCTCCAGGGAGGGGTCGCCATCCCGGGCTTTCGCGACGGGCACGCGCATCCGTTGAGCGGCGGAATGGATGCCGTCATGCTCTCGCTCGGCGGGCTCCGCTCGATCGAGGAGATCCAAAGTGCCGTTCGCGGATGGGCCGGGGAGCACCCCGAGCAAACCTGGATCGAGGCGCGGGGCTACGACCCCTCGCTGCTGCCGCAGGGTGTGGGCGACGCGTCGGTGCTCGACGCCGCCGTGCTCGACCGCCCGGTGGCGCTGCACTCCAGCGATCACCACATGATGTGGGTGAACAGCGCCGCGCTGCGCGCCGCAGGGATCACCGCGGCGACGCCCGAGCCGGAGCTCGGCACGATCGTGCGCCACGGCGACGGATCCCCTGTCGGCACCCTGCTCGAGTGGGACGCGGTGGCGCTCGTCGGCCGGCACCTTCCGGTGCTCGACCTCGAAACCCGCCTCGCCGGGCTGCGTGCCGGCATGGCTGCGCTCGCCTCTCATGGGATCGTGTGGGTGCAGGACGCGTCGGTCGATGCCGATACGCTGTCGGTGTACCTCGCCGCGCTCGCGCCGGGCTGCTCACGTGTCGTGTGAACCTGGCGTGGCGCGCCGAGCCCCGAACATGGGAGCACCAACGCGCCGAGTTCGTCGCCGCACGGGCTTCGCTGCGCGGAGATCCGGAGACCGTGGGCCGGCTGACCGGCAACACGGTGAAGTTCTTCGCCGATGGCGTCATCGAGGGTGGCACGGGCTTCCTCCTCGAACCGTACGACGACGCTCCAGGCTGTTGCGGTCTCCCGAACTGGACGCCGGGCGCGCTCGCCGAAGCGGTTCGCGCCTTCGACACCGACGGTTTCCAGATCCACATCCATGCCATCGGCGACGGTGGGGTGCGGATGGCGCTCGACGCGATCGAGTCCGCTGTACGGCGCAACGGAGCCCGCGACCGCCGGCCGGTGATCGCCCACACGCAGCTGGTCGACCCGGCCGACCGGGCCCGCTTCGCCGAGCTCGGCGTGATAGCCAACTTCGAACCGCTGTGGGCGTGCCTCGACAACAGCATGCTGGCACTCACGATGCCACGGCTCGGGCCACGCCGATCGGCCCTGCAGTACCCCATCGCCTCGATCGCCGCCCTCGGCGCGCCGATCAGCTTTGGCTCGGACTGGCCGGTTTCGTCGGTCAGCCCGTTGCAGGGCCTGGCGGTCGCAGTCACCCGGCAGAACGCGCAGGGAGCACCCGAATCGGGCTGGCTGCCCGAAGAGCGGGTTCCGATCGCCCAAGCCCTTGCCGCCTACACGGCAGGCACCGCCTACCAGGCCTTCGACCACCGGGCGGGCACCCTCGCGGTTGGCTCCGCGGCCGACTTCTGTGTGCTAGAAAAAGACATCACCACCATGTCGGGGCGTGAGATCGCCGATGTCGATGTGGTGCAGACCTACCTCGGAGGCGAACGTGCCGGCCGAGGTGACTCGGGGGATTGATACACGTGTCGGCAACATCACCGACGGATGCACCCGTCATGAGTGAACGCGGCGGCGTCGAGCTGACCGACGTCACCAAACGATTCGGCACGATGGTGGCCGTCGATCGACTCAACCTCCACGTGCAACCGGGTGAGTTCCTGTCGCTGCTCGGCCCCAGCGGGTGCGGCAAAACCACCACCCTGCGCATGCTCGCCGGCTTCGAACAACCCGACGAGGGCTTCATCCGAATCAGTGGCGAGTACGTGCAGGGCATCCCGCCGTACAAGCGCGACGTCAACACGGTGTTCCAGCACTACGGCCTCTTCCCACACATGACCGTCGCCGAGAACGTTGCCTACGGTCTGCGCCAGAAGCGGGCCAGCAACAGCGGGTAGCGGTTGCCAGGGCACTGGTGAACCGGCCGAGCGTGCTCCTGCTCGACGAGCCGCTCGGCGCCCTCGACCGGAAGCTGCGCGAGGAGATGCAGATCGAGTTGAAGCTGCTGCAGAGCCAGCTCGGCATCACCTTCATCTTCGTCACCCACGACCAGGAGGAGGCGATGAGCATGAGCGACCGCATCGCGATCATGCTCGACGGCCACGTCGAACAGCTTGCCGACCCCGAGACGGTGTACGAGAAGCCGGCGTCGGCGTTCGTTGCCGGCTTCATCGGTCGCAACAACTTCTGGCGCGGTACGGCGACCAACGATGGCGTGGTCGCCGACAACGGCTCTGTCTTCGTGGCATCACGCCCCGACGAGCAAGTGCAGATCGGCAGCAGCGCGCTGGTCGCGGTGAGGCCGGAGTGCTTCGTGCTCACCGCCCACGATCCCGGCACCTCCACCAACACGCTCTCGGGCGAGGTCGCCAGCGTGTCGCACTTCGGCGACGTGTTGCAGTACGTGGTCCGCTCCGGACCGAAGGAGATCCTCGTGCTCACACCACGAGCG
>VFMC01000251.1 GCA_006515795.1 Acidimicrobiaceae bacterium
ATCGAGAAGCTGCCCCTCGTCGACACCGACGGCTTCCTGCGCGGCCTCATCACGGTGAAAGACATCCAGAAGCGCCAGGAGTTCCCCAACGCCACCCGCGACGGCGGTGGCCGGCTGCGGTGCGCGGCCGCAGTTGGCGTCGGCGCCGACCTCGAGGACCGGGTGGAGGCGCTGCACGCGATGGACGTCGACGCGATTGCGATCGACACCGCCCACGGCCATTCGGCCGGCGTCATCAAGGCCATCGAACGGATCAAGTCGTCGTGGCCCGACCTCGCCGTGGTGGCCGGCAACGTCGTAACCGAGGAAGGGGTCGAGGCGTTGGCCGCAGCCGGGGCCGACGCGGTCAAGGTAGGCGTCGGCGCCGGTTCCATCTGCACCACCCGAGTCGTCAGTGGCGCCGGGATGCCACAGCTGTCGGCCATCTGGTTCACCACCAGGCGCGCCCGCCAGCTCGGTGTACCTGTCATCGCCGACGGCGGCATCACCTACTCCGGAGATGTCGTCAAGGCCCTCGCGGCCGGCGCCGAGACGGTGATGCTCGGCTCGCTGCTCGCCGGCACCGACGAGAGCCCCGGCGAGATGGAGCTGTTCGAGGGCCGCCGCTACAAGAGCTACCGCGGCATGGGATCGATGGGGGCGATGCAGGGGCTCGGCGCCGACCGATACGCGAGCGGGCAAGAAGCTGGTGCCGGAGGGGATCGAAGGCCGTGTCGCCTACGCAGGCACGCTTGGCGATGTCGTGTATCAGTTGGCGGGTGGTCTGCGCAGCGGCATGGGGTACGCCGGTGCCGGAACGCTCGATGCGTTGCGCAGCGGGGCGCGGTTCATGAAGGTCACCGCGGCCGGGCGCGAGGAGAGCCACCCGCACGATGTGACGATCACCAAGGAAGCGCCGAACTACCAGCGCATGTGAGCGTCGTCATCTGCCAAGCTCTGCCGATGCGCCGTTCCATCGACGACTACCCGTTCGCCGAATCCGACCTTCCGGAGGGAACCGACGACGCGCAACGACTTGCGTGGGCGGTGGCGATCAGCGACGACTACGACGATCTCGAGCCGCGGGTGGTGCTGACGGTGGAGGAGGTCGGACGGCCGGGCGAGGGCCTGATCGCCCACCTAACACCCGAGCACGCCCGTCGGCTGAGGATCGCGTTGCGCGACGCGCTGCGAGAGATCGGCGCAGAACCAGGCTCCTGACGTCACGAGAGCAGGCGCCGGCGGTTCGGGTGAGACAACTCCGCCTTTTCCCGCTAATGTTGATCAGGTAAGTCGGCTTTAGCCTGACGTCAGCCGGAGGTGGCCAAATGGGGATCGCGCCAGTCATACCCGCACCACGCGACCTGGTGGAAGAGCAGCACCGCGACATCGACCGGTTCGAGCGCGCCATCGACCAGTATCTCGGCGGCGAGATCGGCGAGGACGTGTTCCGGGTGATCCGCCTCAACAACGGCGTCTACGGGCAACGCCAGGGTGGCACCAACCAGATGGTGAGGATCAAGCTGCCGGCCGGCACGATCACGCCCGAGCAGCTCGACCTGATGGGCCGCTTGTCGGAGGAGTACTCGCGCGGTTGGGGGCACATCACCACCCGGCAGAACATCCAGATCCACTTCGTCGAGCTCACCAAGGTCCCCGACGTGATGCGTGAGCTCGCCCGGGCTGGCCTCACCAGCCGCGAGGCGTGCGGCGACACCGTGCGCAACGTGATGGCCTGCCACCTCGCCGGGGCATGCCCACACGAGGTCCTCGACGTCACGCCGTGGGCCGAGGCGACGTTCGAGCACTTCGTGCGCAACCCACTCGGTCAACGCCTGCCGCGCAAGTTCAAGATCAACTTCTCGGGGTGCAGCACCGACTGCGGTCAGGCGATGTTCAACGACGTCGGCGTGATCGCCGCCACCCGAACGCTCGCCGATGGCTCGGTGGAATCCGGGTTCCGGGTCTACATCGCCGGCGGCCTCGGTGCCACACCACATCCCGCGCTCGCGCTCGAGCCGTTCACCGCCCGCGAAGATCTGCTTCCCACCGTCGAATCCGTGCTCCGCGTGTTCGATCAGACCGGCAACCGCGACAACAAGCTGCGCGCCAGGCTGAAGTGGGTGGTCGATCAGCTCGGCATCGACGAGCTGCGGCGCAGGGTCTTGAAGGTCCGCCACACGCTGCCCGCGTCGTCGTCCTGGCCGGGTGGCGTACCCGAGCTCGTCACCAAGGTTGGTGATGCTCCGGCGGGGCGCAGCTCCACCTCCGAATCGACCGAAGTCGGGCAAGGGGTCAGCGTGGCGCTCACACCGCGCGACCCATACGCACGTTGGCTGGCCAGCTCCGTCGTGCGCGGGGCGGCCAACCACACGGTCTCTGCCTTGGCGCATGCGCACTTGGGCGACATCACGGCCTCGCAGTTCCGCTCGCTCGCCGCGATCCAACGCGAGTTCGGGGCCGACGTGCGCCTGAGCAACCGCCAGAACGTCGTGTTCCGCGGCCTCGGCGATGGCCAGCTGCCAGCGCTGTATGCACGGCTCGAAGCGATCGGCATGGCCCGACCGGGTGCCGAGCTCGCCCGCGACGTCGTGGCCTGCCCCGGCGCCGACACCTGCAACATCGCCGTCACCCAGTCGCGCGGCCTCGCCAAGGCGATCGGCGACGCGCTCGAGGAGGAAGGCCTCGCCGAGGTCGGAGGGGTGCGCATCAACATCTCCGGCTGCACCAACAGCTGCGGCCAACACCATGCCGCCGACATCGGGTTCTTCGGCGCCGAGCGCCGCGCCCACGGCAAGTCCGCACCGGGCTACCAGATGCTGCTCGGGGGCTACGTCGGCCAGGAGCAGATCCACTTCGGTGACAAGGCGACCCGCCTACCCGCCAAGGCTGCGCCACAGGCGACGGTTCGGGTGATCCGCCGGTTCGCGGCCGAGCGAGCGGCAGGCGAGACCTTCCGGGCGTGGCTCGATCGCTCCGGTGGAGCGGCGGCGGTCGGCGCTTCGCTCAAGGACCTCGACGTGTTCCCAACGCCCGATGAGCGTCCCGACTTCTACACCGACTACGACGAGACCGGGCCGTTCTCCGGCGAGGTCGGCGACTCGGAGTGTGCAGTCTGAGCGGCTCGTACAGCGATGCGACCGCGGCGATCGACTCGGCCAACGAGGCCGATCCGACATCGGTCGCGGCCCGCGGGATCGAGCTCCCGCTCGCCCTAGCCCACGGACGTCTCGCCGCCGAATGGGTCAGCGTCCTGCACCCCGACGCCGACGAACTGCTGCTGCTAGCCGCCCGAGCCCATCATCTCCGTCGCTGGGAACTGCCCCGTTCGTCATATCCCGAAGGACGCTCCGGCTACATCGCGTGGAAGCGCGATCAGCGCCAACGACACGCCGTCGACGTGGGCGCACTGCTGGCCGCGACCGGCTACCTCCCCGCCGAGATCGAGCGGGTGCAGGCGCTCGTCCGGCGCGACCGGCTGGCCACCGACCCCGGGGCACAGGCCGTGGAGGATGCGGCCTGCCTCGTGTTCATCGAGACCCAACTGGCCGACGTAGCCCGCCGGCTCGACCGCGAACTGCTGATCGGAGTGCTCCGCAAGACCGCGCGCAAGCTGAGCCCCGCCGGCATCGCCGCGATCGACAAGATCCCGCTTGGGGCGGCGGAGCGATCGTTGCTGACCGAAGCTATGGGCGCCTGACAACGATCAGCGAGAGCGAATCTGCTCACGCCAGCTTCTCGACGAAGGCCTCCAGCTGGCGCAGGTTGCGGCACTCGTACACGCCGTCGGTGTGGGTTGCGTACTCCCCTACGATCGAATCGCCGGTGTTCCAGTAGCTCCGCGGCTCTGGGTTCAACCAGTAGACGTGGCGGGCCTTCTGGCGAATCTCCTTCACCACCCAGGCCTGGCTGGCGTGATAGTTGTTCCGCGCGTCGCCGAGCAGCAAGACGGTGGTCTTCGGACCGATGTCCTTGCCGTACTTCTCCCAGAACACCTCGAAGGCGTGGCCGTAGTCGCTGTGCCCGTCGACCCACACCACATCGGCCTCGGTGTTCACCCGGTGAACTGCTTCTTGCACGTCCTCGGTGTTCTTGAAGAACGGCGTGACCTCGTCGATGCCATCGATGAACACGAACGACCGGACCTTGGAGAACTGGCCCTGGATCGCGTAGACCAGCATCAGCGTGAACCGGGCGAAGGCGGCGACCGACCCCGAGATGTCGGCCACCACCATCAGCTCCGGCTTGGCCGGACGCGGGTACTTGAACTTCGGTTCGGCCGGAACGCCGCCGTAGCTGAGCGAGTGCCGGACCGTGTTGCGGAAGTCGAGCGGCCCCTTGCGCCCGTGCCGGCGTTTGCGCGTCAGT
>VFMC01000252.1:0-6025 GCA_006515795.1 Acidimicrobiaceae bacterium
GTCACATCACCGCTGGAGCCACGAACAAGCAGATCGCCGAGCTGCTCGACATCAGCGAGAAGACGGTCAAGACCCATTGCTCGCACCTCTTCCAACGCATCGGTGTGGTCGATCGCGGCCAGGCCGCAGCGTGGGCCCGACGGCATCTGGGAGCCTCCAGCCGGGTGATCTGAGCCTGTGATCGGTCAGTTCACGGAGCTGGCTCGACCGGCCCAGTACGGCTCGCGCAGCTTGAACTTCTGGAGCTTCCCCGTGGCGGTGCGCGCCAGTGCGTCGCGGAACTCGATCCGCTTCGGGCACTTGTAGCCCGCCAGCTTGGTCTTCGAGTAGGCGATCAGGTCGGCTTCGCCGATCGCCGCGCCGGGCGCGGTGACGACGAGCGCCATCACGAGTTCGCCCCATTTCTCGTCGGGCACGCCGATCACCGCGACTTCGGCGACATCGGGGTGGCTGAACAAGGCGTCTTCCACCTCGATCGAGCTGACGTTCTCGCCGCCGGTGATGATGACGTCCTTCTTGCGGTCGCTGATCGTGATGTAGTTCTCGTCGTCGATGAAGCCGCCGTCGCCGGTGTGGAACCACGCCGGGCCCCCAGGGTCGTCGGAGACGGTGCGGATCGCTTCGGCGGTGGCCTCTGGCTGCTTCCAGTAGCCGGCCATGACGTGGTTGCCGCGAGCGAGGAGCTCACCGTCGGCCGACACTCGCATCTCCACTCCGAGAGCGGCCCCGCCGGCGCGACTGAGACGCGACGCGCGATCGCCAGGGGTGAGGTCGTCGAGCTCGGCCCGGCGGCGGTTCATCGTGAGCAGTGGCGTGGTCTCGGTGAGGCCGTAGATCTGGATGAACTCCCATCCGAGCTCGGTCTCGATGCGCTCGATGGTGCGGGTGGGCGGCGGCGCCCCGGCGATCACCATCCGCACCCGACCGCTGCCCGGGACCCGGCCCTCCCACGTTGCCGCGGCGTCGAGGATGGCATTGGCCACGGCGGGAGCGCCGCACATGATCGTGACACCGTGCGCCTCCACGCGGCGAAGGATCTCGGCGCCGTCGATCTTGCGGATGATCACGTGTCGAGCACCCATGCCGGTCACTGCGTAGAGCATCCCCCAGCCGTTGCAGTGGAACTGGGGCAGGGTGTGCAGGTACACGTCGCGGTCGTTGATCCCGAGCTGCCAACCGAAGGTCGTCGCGTTCAGCCAGACGTTGCGGTGGGTGAGCTGCACGCCCTTGGGGCGAGCCGTGGTGCCACTCGTGTAGTTGATGGTGGCGGTGGCGTCTTCGTCGTAGTCCCACGTCACCGGCGGGGCGTGCTCCATCGGGGCGTCGTGCTCGCTGCCGATGACGTAGCGGTGCTCGCACGTCACGTCGGCCAGTGCGTCGGCGAGCTCGGGGTCGACCATCAAGATCCGCGCGCCGGAGTGCTCGACGATGTATCGGACCTCTTCGGCGACGAGCCTGAAGTTGATCGGCACGAGCACTCGGCCCGATCCGCTCACACCGAACAGGGCGGTGAGCAGCCGGGCCGAGTTCTGACTGACGATCGCCACCCGCTCACCGACGGCGATGCCCAGCGCATCGAGCGCAGCAGCTTGGGCGCGTGCCCTGGCTGCCATCTCTGCGTAGGTGAACGACCCCCACGACTCGGCGGGTTGGTCGGGTTCGTCCACCACCGCGGTGCGGAGCGGGTAGAGCTGTTCGGCGCGGCGGAGGAAGTCGTTGACCGTGAGAGCGATCTTCATGCGGGCATTGTTGTCGATCCGCTGGCGCGGATGCGCACCCGCGGTCAGCGGGCCCGGGCTCGTCGCCGCGGCCGGCGTGGTGACGACAGCAGCAGCCCGCTGCCCAGCGAGGCGATCGCGGCGAGGAGCAGCGTGGCCAACTGGGCGCCGGTCACCGGCAGCGTCGGGTTCTCGGGTGCGCTGTTGTCGGCGGCGATCGCCGCCGTGTCGAGCACGGCGATGTCGTGGTCGTCCTCGTCGCCGGCGGTCGTGTCGACGTTGACGTTCGTGGCGTCGAGCACCGGGTCGTCGTTCGGGTTGTCGTTGGGAGTCGAGTCCTCGTCGGCGACCGTCACCGCTGGCGTGCTGTACTGCGACGATCCGTCGCGGCTGATCTCGGCCACGTTGCGGTACTGCGCCCGGGTGACGTCGTCGAGCCGGAGTTGCAGGGTGAGGGTGGCGATCTGCCCCGGCGCCAGGCTGGGCAGATCGGCCCAGAACACCGTGCCGGCCACGAACGATCCACCGTTGGTGGCGGAGACGAAGCTCATCCCACCAGGGATCACGTCTTGAACCGAGTAGCGGTTCGACGCCACGTTGCCCTGGTTCTTCACCTGGATCTCGTAGGTGATCGGGTTGCCGCGCTGGTAGTTCTGACCGGGCACGACGTTCTTGATGAGGGCGAGGTCGTAGGTCACCAGCACATCGAAACCGGCGATGTGTCGGTGCCGACGCCCGCCTCGGCGACCGAGGTGCTGTCGGCACTGCTCGTGCCGGGGTCTCCAGGTGTCGAATCCGAGTCACTCACCGGGTCGGCCAGAGTGCTGTACCCGGCCGATCCGTCGGCGGTGATCTCGGCGACGTTGCGGTAGGGGCGACGACCGAGATCGGTGGGTCGCAGGGTGAGGGTGACGGTGGTGGAGGCGCCGGCGGCGAGCGAAGGCAGGTTCCACGTGACCGTCGTGCCGCTCGCGTCGGCGGCGCCGCCGTTGTCGGCCGACACGAACGCGGTGCCGGCCGGCAGGGTGTCGACGACGGTGAACGTGCCGGATGCGACGGTGCCCTGGTTCGCGACGGTGATCGCGAAGACTGCTGTGCCGTCGGGGGCGACGAGCGGGGAAGCGACCGTCTTCACGAGCGCGAGGTCGTACACCACGTCCGCGTCGAGCACGGCGATGTCGTGGTCGTCCTCGTCGACGAGCGCGTTGTTGCGCTGGGCGGCGGGCAACGACACCTGGTCGACCATGACGTCGTTGGCGACGTCGGCATCGGTGATCGAATCGTCGTCCTCCACGTCAGCGGCGGGCGTCGCCGGTCGGCCCGGCGCGTCGGGCACGGCGGCGACGTCGTAGGCATCTGCGCCGTCGGCCGTGATCTCGGCGATGTTCGTGAACGGGCGGCGCGACAGATCGGTGATCCGCATGTCGACGGTGAGGGTGGTGGTGGCCCCCGGCGCCAGCGAGGGCAGGCCGGTCCACACCACCCGAGCCGTCGCATCGGTCAGGTCGCCGCCGTTCGACGCGCTCACCGCGACGAGCCCCGCTGGAACCTCGTCGGTGACCGTGAACGTTCCCGATGGCACGTTGCCCTGGTTGAGGATCGTGACGGTGAACCGGGCGACGCCGGCCGGGTCGATCGACGCCGGCCCGGTCTTCACGAGCGTGAGGTCGTACAAGACCTGCAGATCGACGTCGGCGATGTCGGCGTCGTCCTCGGGGTCGGGACCGGCGCCGGCCTGACCCACCGCGTTGGGTTCGGTGTTGTCGATGCCGCCGGCAGCCATCACCGGTCCGTAGGTGCCGTCGTTGGCACGGTCGGCGTCGGGCGTCGAGTCGAGGTCCTCGACGTCGACCACGTTGCCGGCTGTCACGTCGTAGAAGTCGGCGCCGTCGGCGGTGACCTCGGCGATGTTCCTGAACGGCCGCCTGGATGTGTCGACGACACGAACAGTGAGCAGCCGTGTGAGGGTCGCGCCGACGGCAACGTTGGGAAGCGTCCACGTGACCGTGCCGTCGCCGTTGTCGGTGGCCCCGTCGAGCGACACGACAGCGAGGCCCTGCGGGATCCAGTCGGTGACCTGTACCTGGCGCGAGTCGAGGTTGCCCTGGTTCTGCACGGTGATCGTGAAGGTGATCAGACCGTCGAAGGTGGTCGCCGCGGCGTCGACCGTCTTGGCGAGGGCGAGGTCGTAGCGCAGATCGTCGAGGTCGACATCGGCGATGTCGTGTGCCGGCGGGTCCGTAGGCGCCGTCGTTGGTGGTGGTCGTGTCGGGTGTGGAGTCGGTGTCGATCGTGGCGTACAGCTCCAGGGCCGAGTCATCGCTGATCTCGGCGACGTTGCGGTACGGACGCTTGGTGAGATCGGCCACGGTCGCGGTCCAGGTGTACGAGCGAAGCGCGCCGGGCGCCAGGTCGGTCCCGGCGAAGGTGACCAGATCGGGGTTCGCGTCGACGAAGACTCCACCGTCGGCCGAGCCGGCGAACGCGAGTCCTTCCGGCACGGTGTCGGTCACGACGAACGCTCCGGAGCGGACGTTGCCCTGGTTCTGCACGGTGATCGTGTACGTGATCGTGTCGGTCTGGGTGACCAGCGTGGCGTCGGCGACCTTGGCCAGCGCCAGGTCGTAGGTGATGACCGGAGCGACATCGGCGATGTCGGCGTCGTCTTGCGGGTCGCCTCCGATCACGCCTGCGTCGGCGATGGAGAGGTTGTCCAACGGGCTGGCGCCGATCGCGCCGTAGGCGCCGTCGTTCGTCGTGTTCGAGTCGGGTGTGGAGTCGGCATCGTTCAGCCCGTACAGGGTGCGGCCCGAATCGGCGGAGATCTCGGCGACGTTGCGGAACGGTCGCTGCGTGTAGTCGAGGATGCGGGCCGAGAACGTGATCGTGATCGACGCTCCCGGCGCGAGGTTGGCGAGATCGACCCACGTGATCGTCGTGCCGGTCAGCGAGGAGCCCGTCACCGACGTGGCCGCCGGCGCCGGCGAACCGTCGAGGGCCAGGCCGCTCGGCAGGACATCGATCACCGAGTACAACCCGGAGCCGACGGTGCCCTGGTTCTCGATGGTGATCGTGTAGTCCATCGTGCCGTTGGCCACGTCGATGTTGGCGACCGTTTTGGCGAGAGCGAGGTCGTAGCGAACCGAGGTCGCGGCGATGCCGTCGTCGTTGTCGTCCTCGTCGGGTGCGCCCGGCGTGGCGTATGCGGGCCCGGCCGTGGTGACGCCGGTGTAGGTGTCACCGGGGAGGCTCGAGTCGGCGCCGATGCCGTTGGCCTGGGTGGTCTCGGGGGCAGAGTCGGCGTCGTCGATTCCGTAGATCGCCTGGGCGCTGTCCGAGTAGATCTCGGCCCAGTTGCGCCATGGGGCGGTGGAGAAGTCGTCCGGACTGCCGTCGATCGTCGTAGCCAGCGTGAGCAGCGTCGATTGCCCCGCCGAGAGGGATGCGAGCGTGCAGACCACGAAGTTGGCGCCGGCATCGATGCATGCGGCGGTCGATCCGGCCGGGTCGAAGGTGAGTCCGGTGGGAATGCGATCGCGCACGACCACGGCGCCGGACGGAACGGTGCCCTGGTTGTAGACCCGCACCTGGAACACGGGCGCGCTGCCGAGGCCCACGGGGGAGTTGCCGGCCACCTTGGCGAGGGCGAGGTCGTAGGTGATCACCGGGTTCGCGTCGCCGATGTCGGCGTCGTCCTGTGGGTCGCCGCCGATCACGCCGGCGTCGGTGATCGAGAGGTTGTCGATCGGGCTCGAACCGATCGCGCCGTAGGCGCCATCGTTGGCCGTGTTCGTGTCTGGCGTGGAATCGCTGTCGTCGATGAGGTACAGGAGTTGCGAGGAGTCGGCCGAGATCTCGGCGAAGTTGCGGAACGGTCGCTGCGTGTAGTCGGCGATCCGCGCCGTGAACGTGACGGTGCGCGACGACCCTGAGGTGAGGCTCGGCAGGTTCGTCCACGTGAGCGTGGTGCCGGTGATCGACGAGCCGGTCGTGGTGGTGGGGGCCGGCGACGGGGTGCCGTCGATGGCGAGACCGATCGGCAGCACGTCGACGACGCTGTAGCTGCCGGATGCGACTGTTCCCTGGTTGGCGATGGTGAGCGTGTAGGTGATGAGGCCGCTGTCGAGGTCGATGGTGCCGATCGTCTTGGCGAGAGCGAGGTCGTAGCGAACCGAGGTCGTGGCGATGCCGTCGTCGTTGTCGTCCTCGTCGCTGCCTGCTGGTGTCGCGTATGCCGCACCGGCGGTCGTGACGCCCACGTAGTTCTCGCCCGGTGGCGGCGCGCTGTTCGATCCGATGCCGTTGGC
>VFMC01000252.1:6055-11760 GCA_006515795.1 Acidimicrobiaceae bacterium
GCGTCGAATCGCTGTCGTTCACGGCGTACAGCAGTTGCGCCTGGTCGGAGTAGATCTCGGCCCAGTTTCGCCATGGCGCGGTCGAGAAGTTGTCCGGCGTGCCATCGACGGTGGTCGCCAGCGTGATCAGCCGCGAGGCCGCCGGGGCGATGGTGGTGAGGGTGCAGACGACGAGGTTCCCCGGCGAGGCGACGCATCCTGCGGTCGAACCCGTCGTGGTGAAGGTGAGCCCGGCCGGGATGCGGTCGTGCACGACGACGGTCCCGCTCGGGACGTTGCCCTGGTTGTAGACGCGAACCAGGAAGGTCGGGTTCGTGGCCAGGCCGACCGGAGAGTTCCCCGGCACCTTGGCGAGGGCGAGGTCGTAGGTGATCGTCGGGTTGATGTCGGCGATGTCGGCGTCGTCCTCGCCGTCGTTGGCGTCGTCGCCGGGGTTCGGGAACAGGCGGCTGCCGGCCTGGGTGATGTTGGCGTTGTCGACCGTGGCGTTGGGGGTGCCGACCGGTCCGTACCCGTTGCCGGCGGCGATGCCGTTGCCGGTGTTGTCGTTGCCGATCAGCGCGTCGGGTGTGGAATCGGAATCGGTGGTCGGGGTCGACACGCCGCCGGTCGTCGTGAGCGCGGAGGAATCAGCGGTGATCTCGGCGTAGTTCCGGTAGGGCCGGACGAGGTAGTCGTCGACGTGGGCGTTGACGGTGAACGTTCGGGACGCGCCGGCGGCGAGGCTCGGCTGGTTGGCCCACACGATCGTGCCGCCGACGGAGGATGTCTGGACCGGGATGGCGTTGCCGACCATGGACACGCCGGCCGGCAGCACGTCGGTCACACCGAACGAGCCTGAGGCAACGGTGCCCTCGTTGAGCACGGTGATCGTGAAGGTGACGTTGCCGGTGGCGAGGTTCAAGGTGCCGACGGTCTTGGCGAGCGCCAAGTCGTACTTGCCCGAGGTGTAGCTCGACGGATCGGTGTCGGTCACGGTCGCCGGCACGCCGGCGGCCACGATCGCCGCGCCGTTGTCCTGCCGTGGTGTGCCCGTGATCGTCGCGATGTTGGCGTAGGTCACACGGCCGGCGGTTCCTGTGGCGGTGCAGCGCATCGTCGCCCCGCGGTTCAGTGCGATCGGTGCGGTGGCCGAGCTCAGCAGGCCGTCGGCGTTGGTGCCAGGCGCGGTGATCGTGCAGTTCGTCACCGCAAAGGTCGGGTTCGGACCACCGTTGTCGCTGAGGGTCACGTTCTGCAGCCGGGTGTTGCCGGTGTTCGTGACGGTGTAGATCCAGGTCAGGGCGCGGCCTTGGATGATGCTGACCCCGTCGCCGGCGGCCGTGTCCGGCCACGCCGTGTCCTTGGTGACCTTCACGACGTCGATCGCCGGTTGGGCGAACCACAGGCCCATGTCCCACGTGCGGTCGATCTCGCCCTGCGACGGAGTGCCGACGTTGGTGTTGTCGTTGTCGCCGAGCACCACGTTCGTCGTCTCGTAGTACGTGCCGAAGCCGTTCGATCCAGCCGCGGTGCGCGAGACGTCGGAGTCGTCGTCGGTGTTCGTTCCGGGGGCCACTCCGGGATCGGGCGGCCCCATGTCGGTCGCCGGACCCGTTACGTCCCTAGGCGATACGTAGTAACCGGCCGGTGGATAGAACCGCACCTTGTAGGCGCCGTCGGGCAACCCGGCGGCTCCACCGGAGAACAGGTAGTTGCCGTTGACGTCGGTGTAGGTGTAGCCGGCGAGAACGTACGAGCCGGGCACCAGGATGTTGGCCTGGTACAGCTCGACGTACACGTTCGCCAGGCCCGGCTCCCCGGTCGGCGTGGTGTCGGTTCCCTGGAGGCCGTCGAAGTTGCGGTCGAGCCACACCCGGTTGCCGATGCCGTTCGGCCTCGGCGGGGCGATCACCCGAACCTCGACCGCCGGCGGTTCGGCGTAGAGCCGGCTCGGTGCCGGCACGCCCGGAGGCAGGTTCGTGGCGTTGGCCCCGTAGGCGAAGCTGTTCACGGCGCGAGGGCAGTGCTGGGTGTTGGATGGCGCCGCCTGCGGCAGGCAGACCTCGAGGAACTCGTACGGGTTGGTCGACGACGTGCCACCGCGATCGAACGAGGTGTCGAACACCGGTGCGCGCGTCGTCCACGCGAAGGTGGCGGTAGCCCCCATCGCGAGCGTGCCGGAGTAGCTGAACTTCACCGACTGGAACGTCGGCAGCAGCGAGCTCGCCGGGTTCGTCACCCAGCCCGGCGCGGCGCACGACACGTTGCGGCCGACCTCTGGCCGGCACGGGTTGGCGCTGGTCGAGTACGAGACGGTCCAGCCGAGGGGCGCCGTGATCGGCGAAACGAGGTATGGCGCGTACTCGCTGAGGCGCGAGTTGAGGGTGGTGCCGTCGAACGGGTTGGCCGTCTCGGTGATGACTGCGGTGTCGCCGACCTTCGGGAAGATGTCGATGAAGTCGATGCTCGTCGCCGCGGTGTTGCCGGTGTTGCGCAGTCGCAGCTCCCATGTCATCACGCCACCCGGCAGTGTCTGCGCGGCGACGATGGCCCCGGCCGGGTCGATCTGACAGCTCGGGCTGGGGCGGAAGATCGCGCCGTCGAGATCACCCGACACGCACTTCTGCGATGCGAGGGTGACGGTCGGTGTCACCGTGACGACAGCGCTGCTGCCACACGATGGACTCGTGTTCACGCAGTGGCCGAACGAGCCACCTCCGTTCGGCCGCACGAACGCCGTGTTGGGGTAGACCCCTGGTGGTGCGATCGGTCCCGGGGTGTTGGGCGCGACGAGCACGGTGTAACCGATGGTGGTCGATGCCTGACCCGGGGCGAGCGTTCCGGTGTAGTCGAAGCGGAGCGGGGTCTGCCCGGGGGCACACGTCGGCAGCGGCGTGCCGGCGGCCCACCCGGCGCCAGTGGTCGGTGTTCCCTGCACGATGAAGTACTGCGGCACGCAGTCCTCCACGAACGGGTTCAGCAGTGGTCCTGTGGCGTCGGCGGAGTTGGCGATCGACAACGTGTAGTTGTTCGTCTGCCCCGGCTGGCGGTTGGCGTTGGCGACGGTCTTGGTGATCGCCGGGTGTGGGAGCGGCGCCTCGAGGACGTACTGATCGCTGGCGGTGACGGTGATGGTGCTCGCCCCGCGCGTCACGTCCATCGTGGAAGTGTTCGTGTACAGGCCGAGCGCGCTCGACGGCGCACCGCTGCCGAGGGTTCCGACGATGCGCATGCCGGTCGCTGCGAACGTGCCGGGGACGCTGTCAGTCGTGCCGCCCCACGTCCAGCGGATCGAGCGATACGGGGTGGCGAGCACGATGTCTGCCGCGTTCGACGCAACGCCGGCGGCGACGACCGCCGACGATGCGAACCCGTCGTTCGACCCCTCGATGGTTGCGGTGAGCGCGGCGTTCCACGTGCCCGGGTCGACGATCGTCGGCCGGAAGCTCTCCGGGAAGCCGGTGCCGGTGGAGGTGGGGTTCGGTCCGCTGCCCGAGAAGTAGGTGTTGGCGCCGTCGGTGACGGTGAACCGATCAGCCGGTAGGTCGCTGTCGATCGAAGCGGCGAGGCTGAACGCGACCGTGTCGCCGAC
This sequence comes from Acidimicrobiaceae bacterium, assembly GCA_006515795.1. Taxonomy (GTDB): domain Bacteria; phylum Actinomycetota; class Acidimicrobiia; order Acidimicrobiales; family Ilumatobacteraceae; genus VFMC01. Next base: position 9,630 of record VFMC01000252.1, read on the forward strand.
CACGGCGTAGAAGTTGTCGCCACCGGACAGGTCGCGGAAGGCCTTCGAGTGGCCCCCGTTCCCGAGCCCGAACGTGGCGCCGATGAGGGTGGTGCTCCACGGCGCCGTCCCGACCGCCGACCCGACGTTGTCGTCGTTGGCCGGGTTGACCGGGTTGGGGTCCACGTAGCCGGCGGGGAACTGCCCGGTGACGGTCATGCGGAAGCAGCCGTCGCTGGTGAGTGGGGGCCGGTTGGCGGCACTGAAGTTCCACGTGACCACTCCGCTGCCGTCGGAGATGGAGTCGGGCAACGCGGGGACGACGTTGTCGTCGGTGTAAGTGGCGCCCAGCGTGCCGGACACGAACGCGGTGCCTGGCGCGAGGGTGTCGGTGACGGTGTACAGCGGGTACAGCGCCGACGTGGCCGGACCGCAGACCGACACCGTCCAGGTGGCATCGCGGCTCATCCGCGTGCTGCTCGGGCCGACCTTGCCGACGATCCAGCTGGGTGCCGTGGCGGAGATCGTCGTGACCGCGGTCGTCGACGCGTCGACAGGCGCGACGGGATCGGTGACGGTCGCCGTGTTCGACACGACCTGCGGCGCGGCCGGCACGACACCGATCGGCACACGGACGTTCACGAAGATCGCTCCGGCGACGCCTGCCGGCCAGGAGCCGCCGTCGGCGCCGTTGCCGGCCGTGCCGACGATGCGCGGGTTCGCCGGGTCGGTCGCATCGAGGCTCAGGCCGGTCGGCCACTCGGTGGCCGGCGCGTTGACGTCGATGAACTGGAGTGGCTGGAGCTCGCCGTAGATGTTGGTGAACTTGGGGATCGGATCGGAGAAGGCCGCGGAGTTGCAGTCGTCGATCGGTGGGGTGGGGTTGTCGTTCGAGCAGGTGTAGTTGATCGCGTACTGGATCACCTGCCCAGGTTGAGCGGTGGCCTGGGGGGTGGTCTTGTCGGTGAGCAACGGCTGGGCGTCGCCATCAGCGGCCGAGGCGGTCGATGTCAGGCCGGGGACGAGGCGGGGTGCGGCGATGACAAGTGATGTCAGCACGACGCTGGCGGCGACGCCGGCCCGGACCAAGTGTCCGCGTCCGCGTAGGGGTTCGCGTCGAAGTTGGCGTTGTTGGTTCACGTTGTTCCGTTCCCGTTCCGATGCCACGGAGATCTGACGCAGGCACCGCCAAAGGCATCGTCAGGGGATTGTGTGATTCGTAGCAATTTCGCACCCCGTGATCAGGGGGTTCGCCGTCCGGCGACCGCGCAGCGAGGTCATCCCGATCGCCGCGAGAGGCTGCGGGTACCCTGGTCGCCGACATGCCTGAGAACACACGCCCACCTGGGGCCCCGCGGCGGAAGCGCCGCCCACCGAAGAGCAACGAGCAGCGAGCAGCCTCCACGCTGGCGCCACTCCTGACCATCGACGCGGATGTGGCCTACGTGCCCACCGGGTTTGCCGACCTCGGGGTGCCCGAGGGAGTCGACAGGGGGCTGGCCGCCGCCGGCTTCTCGGCGCCGTTCGCGATCCAGACCAAGGCCATTCCCGTCGCCCTCGAGGGCCGCGACGTGTGTGGCCGGGCCCGCACCGGGTCCGGCAAGACGCTCGCGTTCGGTGTGCCGATGCTGGCCCGGCTCAGCGGCCGAGCCGAACCGCGGCGACCCCTGGGTCTCGTGCTCGTGCCCACCCGCGAGCTCGCCCTGCAGGTGGCCGAGGTGCTCGACCCGGTTGCCCGGCGTTGCGATTGCCGCGTGCTTCCCGTCTACGGCGGCGCCTCACGCAACCAGCAGATCGAGCACCTCCAGGAGGGGGTCGAGGTTGTTGTCGCCACGCCACTGCGGCTGATCGACCTGCTCAAGGAGAACGAGCTCGACCTCAGCGCGGTCGAGATCGTCGTGCTCGACGAGGCCGACCGCATGGCCGACGACGGCTTCACCCCGCAGGTCGAGTGGATCTTGCGCAAGTGCACCGCGCCACGCCAGACGATGTTGTTCTCGGCAACCCTCGACGGCGACGTCGGCCACCTCGTGCAGCGATACATGAAAGACCCCGTCGAGGTGGCCGTCGATGCCCCCCACGAAACTCCCGGCACGATGCACCACCTGTTCCTCGCGGTGCACCACATGGACAAGGACAAGGTGGTCGCATC
>VFMC01000253.1 GCA_006515795.1 Acidimicrobiaceae bacterium
ACGGGCATCGACAGGAGAGCCACATGGCCTGGGACTTCGAGACCGAACCTGAGTTCGAAGCGAAGCTGGCGTGGATGCGCAAGTTCGTGCGCGACGAGATCATCCCGCTCGAGGCGCTTGCCGATCACTGGCGCGGCGCCGAGGGTCGCGTCCGCTTCACCCAGATCACCGATCCACTGAAAGCCGAAGTGCGTAGGCAGGGGCTGTGGGCTGCGCACTTGCCGCCCGACATGGGTGGGCTCGGCTTCGGCCAGGTGAAGCTCGGCCTGATGCACGAGGTGCTCGGGCAGTGCATCTACGCGCCGAGCATCTTCGGCAACAACGCCCCCGACAGCGGCAACGCCGAGCTCATCGCGGTGGGCGGCACCGACGCACAACGCGAGCAGTGGATGCAACCGTTGTTGGACGGCAAGTACCGCAGCTGCTTCTCGATGACCGAGCCCGGCGCCGGCGCCGACCCCACCCTGCTCACCACCAGTGCGCTGCGCGATGGCGACGAATGGGTGATCAACGGGCACAAGTGGTTCTCGTCGAACGCGTCGATCAGCGACTTCCTGCTCGTGATGGTGAAGACCGGCGACTACGAGATGCCCTACAAGAACTACTCGATGATCATCGTGCCTACGAACACGCCGGGGGTGAACATCCTCCGCGACGTGCCGACCATGGGTGAGCCCGATCACAAGACCGGCGAACCCGGCGGGCATGCCGAGATCATCTACGACAACGTCAGGGTGATGCGCTGGCTCGGCCAGAGCCAGCGGGCGTTCGACATGCTGTGCGAGCGGGCGCTGACGCGCTACACCCATGGATCGATCCTCGCCGACAAGCAGATGGTGCAGGACTGGATCGCCGAGAGCTACGCCGAGATGCAGGCCGCCCGGCTGCTCACGCTCCACGCGGCGTGGAAGATGGATCAACTCCATGCCGCCGGCAAGCACTACAGCGACGCCCGCGTCGAGATCGGTGTCATCAAGTTCTGGGGCGCGAAGGTGCTCTACAACGTGATCGACCGGGCCATCCAGATCCACGGCTCACTCGGCTACACAACCGACATGCCGTTGGAGAGCATGTACCGCGCCGCCCGTGCGGCGCGCATCTACGACGGTCCCGACGAGGTGCACAAGGTCACCGTCGCCAGGCAGGTCCTGAAGCGCTATCGCCCGAGCGACCCGTCGGTAGAGCACCTGCCCACACGTCGCGCCGAAGCGTTGGAGAAGTTCGCCGACTACCTCGATGGGCTGGCCGTCAACCACTGACGAACCAGTCACCGAGAAACCAGTCACTGAAGAACCGGTCACCGAAGCACGAAGGGGGTGGGATCACCAATGGCGATGGAAGGGCAGCGTTCCGCGACGGCGGCGGTGATTCAGCGCGTTGCCGCCGGTCTGTCGAAGGGGTGCGCCTATGCCGTCGCGCTCGCCGACGCGAACCTTGTCATCGAGTGGATCAGCCCCTCGATCGAGCACATCAGCGGATGGCGGCCCGAGCAACTGATCGGAACCTCGGCGCTGGAGTTGATCCACCCCGACGACCTCGATGGTGTCGTCCGCCTGCTCGACGACGAGGCCCAGATGTCACACCCGTACATCGGGGGCGACCCTGGGGCTCGGGCGATCAATCCGTTGCGGATCAGGAACGCCAGCGGCGCATGGCAGGCGGTCGACGTCGCCGTCAACAACCAGCTCGATGCCGGAGACGTCGGCGGCATCGTGGTGGTGCTGCGCGACGTGAGCGAACGGCGGCTGCTCGACGACGTGTACGACAGCTTCCTGGCCGGGCTACCCATCGAGTCCACCGCCGACCGGATCGCCAAGCTGCTGTCGTGGCAGCTCGCCGACGGGCTGGTGCAGATCGCACTCGACGACGGGCTGACGGTGACGGCGGGAACCTCCGTGCAGTCGGCTGTCGAGATCGTCATGCCCGTCGCCGGCACGACCACGCGCATCGTCGCTCAGCACCCCCGAGCCGGCGAGCCGTCCGAGTGGATCCACATCCTGCTCGAGCGGGCGGCGGGGTTGCTGCGACTCGCCGTCGTCCGCCATCTGGGCGAACAGCAGCTCCGCCGATCTCTCGACGAGAAGGCGGCGATCATCTCGGCCGTCTCTCACGACCTCAGCTCGCCGATCGCGGCGATCTCGATCATGTCGACGCTGCTCGATGGCAGCAATGACGCGCTCAGCGACGACCAGCGTCGTCACTTGGCGCAGCGCATCAGCACCGACGCGCAGCGCACCTCGCGGCTGCTCGCCGATCTCACCTTCGCCGACCGCCTGCTACGCGGGGCGATGCCGTTCAGCGACCACTGCACCGACATCGCCACGCTGGTGCAGCGGGTGCTTGCCGAGGCGGAGGCCGACGGACACGAGCTGGTTGCCGGCAGCTTCGCGGCGGGGCTCTCGGCGAGCGCCGACCCGGTGCTCACCGAGCGAATCCTGGCGAACCTCATAACGAATGCGATGAAGTACACGCCCCGCGGCTCGAAGATCGTGGTGTCGGCCATTCTGCTCGGCGCCGACGAGGTGCTGCTGACCGTCGACGATGACGGTCCAGGGGTTCCCGAGTCGGTCCGCGGCGCGGTTTTCGACGCCTACTCGCGACCGGGTGATTCGTCGGCAGGGCCTGGTTCCGGCCTCGGCCTGTACCTGGTGCGAACCTTCGCCGAGGTGCAAGGCGGCCGCGCTTGGTGCGAGCAGTCGCCGCTGGGCGGCGCACGGTTCGCGGTGGCACTGCCGCGCTGCTGCCCGAAGGACTGAGATCAGCTACGCATCGTGCGGGCGGCGAACACCTCGGCGGCGATCGGCTCGCCCAGCAGGTAGCCCTGCACCATGTCGCACCCGAGCATGCGCAGCCGGTGCAGCTGATCGGCCTGGGTGACCCACTCGGCCACCACCTGCATCTCCAGGGCGTGGGCCAACTGGATGATCGCCCGCACGATCGGGTCGTCGTCGCCGTTGTTGCCGAGGCTGCGGGCCACGGTTCCATCGAGCTTCAACACGTCGGCCTCGCACGCCCGAAGCGCGGTGAGCGACGAAACACCGACACCGAAGTCGTCGAGTGCGAGCTGCACACCGAAGCGCCGCAACGCCTGCAGCGAACGAACCGTGCCGCTCTGCGCGTCGTTGAGCGTGGACTCGTCGAAGTCCATCGTGAGCTGGTGCGGATTGAGATCGAGCGAGCGCACGATCGCCAGCACCCGCTCCACGAACGTGCCCTCCTGCAACTGCCGTGACGACACGTTCACATGAACGCTGAAGGTGCGTTCCACCAGACCGGCGTCGAGCCATGCCCTCGTGTCGGTGCACGCCTGGTTGATCACCCAGTCGCCGATCGGCACGATCGCGCCGGACTCGTTGGCCAGGTGCAGGAACTGCGCCGGCAACAGGCGCCCGAGCGAGGGATGATCCCATCGCAGCAACGCCTCGGCACCCACCACCCTGCCGCTGTGCGTGGAGATGATCGGCTGATAGGCGAGACGCAGCTCCTCGTTGGCGAGGGCTCGCTCGAGCTCGGCGGCGAGCTGCTTCTGCTGCGCGCCTTCGACACGCATCGCCTCGGTGTACATCTCCACCCGCGACCGGCCGCGGCGCTTGGCCGTGTACATCGCCGCATCGGAGTTGCGCAGCAACGTGAGCGCCGCATCGCTCGACGAGATGCCCTCGAGCTGGGCCGCGGTGGCCAACGACACGCCGACGCTGACGGTGAGATCCACCTCTACACCGCGGATCATCATCTTGCCGCTGAGGGCAAGACGGATGCGTTCGGCGAGCTCGAGCGCCGAGTGCTCGTCGATGCTGCCGTTGCACAGCACGACGAACTCGTCGCCGCCGATGCGGGCGATGACATCGGCCGGACGCGTGGCGTGGGCGACGCGGTTGGCGACCTGCGCCAGCAGCGCATCGCCGACGTCGTGGCCGGCGTTGTCGTTGACGTCCTTGAGCTTGTCGAGATCGAGGAACAGCAGCGCCACATGACCGCGCGTGCCGCGGATGCGTTCCAGCGCGTCGGCGGTGTTGCGCAGCAGCAGGATGCGGTTCGGCAGGCCGGTGAGACCATCGTGGGTGGCCTGCCGAAGCAACTCGCTCTGCATGTGGTTACGGGCCGTGACGTCGCGCATGACGCCACCCCAGTACTCGATCACGCCGAGGTCGTCGCGGCGGATCACCAGGTCGGTGTCGAGGATTCGTTCCAACCCGTCGGGGCCGCGGAAGCCGACTTCGCCCGACCACTTCGATGTGACCGACGAGGTGAGCAACTCGCGCGGCAGTTGATCGCGGATGGTCTG
>VFMC01000254.1 GCA_006515795.1 Acidimicrobiaceae bacterium
GTGTACGACATCCCCACCGCATACGACTTCAGCTGCACGTCGGTGTTCACCACGATGACGCCCACCGACGCCTACCGTGGCGCCGGACGCCCCGAGGCCACGTATGCCATCGAGCGAGCAATGGATTCGCTCGCGGCGAAGGTTGGACTCGATCCGATGGAGCTGCGCGAGCGCAACTTCATCCGCAAGGAGCAGTTCCCGTACACCGCGTTCAGCGGCCTCACATACGACAGCGGCGACCACTCCGCAGCCGCAGCCATGGCGGCCGGCCTGGCCGACTACTCGGGCGTCCGCGCCCGCCAGACCGCACAGAACGTCGCCGGCGCCACGAAGCGGCTCGGCATCGGCGTGAGCAGCTACTTCGAGATGTGCGGCTTGGCGCCGTCGCGCGTGCTCGCGTCGCTCAACTACTCCGCCGGTGGTTGGGAAGCCGCAACCGTACGAGTGCTGCCCACCAACAAGATCCAGGTGGTCACCGGCACCTCACCGCACGGCCAGGGCCACGAGACGGCGTGGAGCATGATCGTCGCCGAGAAGATGGGCGTCGATCCCGACGACGTCGACGTGTTGCACAGCGACACGGCGATCGCGCCGCTCGGGCTCGACACCTACGGCTCGCGCTCGCTGCCCGTCGGTGGCGTCGCCGTGGCGATGGCGTGCGACAAGGTGATCGACAAGGCCAGGAAGATCGCCGCACACCAACTCGAAGCGAGCGAGGAAGACCTCGAGTTCGTCGGTGGCACGTTCTCGGTGAAGGGCACGCCCGACAAGGCGATGCCGCTGGCCGCGATCGCCTTCGAGGCGTTCACCGCCCACAACCTTCCCGACGGGCTCGAACCGAACCTCGAAGCCCAGGTCACCTACGACCCACCGAACTTCTCGTGGCCGTTCGGCACGCACATCTGCGTGGTCGAGGTCGACACCGAGACCGGGGCGGTAGAAGTGCTCAAGTACGTCGCCGTCGACGACTGCGGCAACCAGGTGAACCCGCTGATCGTCGACGGCCAGGTGCACGGCGGTGTCATCCAGGGTCTCGCCCAAGCGCTGTTCGAGGAAGCCGTGTACGACAGCGACGGCAACCTGAAGACCACCACCCTGGCCGAGTACCTCGTTCCGGCGGCGAGCGACGTGCCGTCGATCACGCTCGGACACACGATCACGCCGTCGCCCACGAACCAACTCGGCGTGAAGGGCATCGGCGAGGCCGGCACGATCGGCGCCGCGCCCGCGGTCATCAACGCCATCGTCGACGCCCTCTCCGGCCTCGGGGTGTCCAACGTGTCGATGCCGGCAAGCCCGCAGACCATCTGGAAAGCGCTCCAAGCAGCCAAGTCAGACGCAGCCACGACAGCAGCAGCCACGACAGCAGCAGCCACGACAGCAACAGGAGGCACGAAGTGATCCCCGCAGCATTCGACTACGTCCGCGCCGGCTCGGTCGACGAGGCGATCAGCCTCATTGGCCAGCACGGCGACGATGCCAAGTTCATCGCCGGCGGGCACAGCCTCTTGCCGCTGATGAAGCTGCGCCTCGCCCAGCCGAGCGTGCTGGTCGACATCGGTCGCCTCGGCGACCTGTCGTACATCCGCGACGCCGGCGACCACATCGCAATCGGTGCGCTCACCCGTCACATGGATGTCGAGAAGAGCGCGGTGCTCGCCGAGCACGTGCCGTTGCTCGCTCATGCTGCAGGTCACGTCGGCGATCCGCAGGTTCGCCACCGCGGCACGATCGGCGGCTCGATCGCCCACAGCGACCCGGCCAGTGACCTGCCCGCCACCACGCTGGCACTCGGGGCCACCTACGTGGCGAAGGGCCCGAACGGCACCCGCGAGATCGCCGCCGGCGACTTCTACCAAGGCTTCCTCGAGACAGCGTTGGACGCCGACGAGATGCTCACCGAGATCCGCGTGCCGAAGATGAACGGTTCCGGCTGGAGCTTCCAGAAGTTCAACCGACGCGCCCAGGACTGGGCCATCGTCGGTGTTGCTGCGTGGCGCGGCAACGGCTCGAGCGGCGTGGGGCTCGTCAACATGGGCTCCACCCCGATCCTCGCCAGCGCGGTCAGCGCGGCGTTGGCACAGGGTGCTTCGATCGCCGACGCCGCTGAAGCAGCGGCCGAGGAATCCGAGCCACAGACCGATCTCAACGCCTCACCGGAGTACCGCGTGCACCTCGCCAAGGTGCTGGTTCGGCGAGCACTAGAGGAGGCCAGCCGCTGATCGCGCTGCGATCGTTGGTGCCCCGCGATCGCTTCTTCTGGGTGCGCGCGTCGGCGATCACTGCGTATGCGGTCGCCTACGTCGTCCACCTTCGCCGCGACGGTCTGCTGGCCGATCGGGTCTCGGTGGCGGTTTCGGTGGGCCTGTTCCTGCTGTGTGCCTTCATCGGCAAGCCATGGCGGCAGTGGGCGGTGCTGGTGGTAGATGCGACGCTCTACGCGTCGATGTGGTTCGCCTACGAGACGACGCGCGGCGCCGCCGACCACCTCGGTTTCCCACTCCAGGCCGACTTGGCCCGGGATCTCGACCGGGTGCTGTTCCTCGGTGCCGACCCGACGGTGTGGTTGCAGGATCGCCTGTTCCACCCCGACGACGTGCGCTGGTACGACAACGTCGCGTCGGCGATCTACTACACCCACTTCGTGGTCCCGGTGGTCGCCCTGGCTGTGCTGTGGGCCGCGAGCCGGGTCCAATGGGTCCGGTTCATGAAACGGCTAGCTGCCGTTCTCGCCGTGGCCTGCGTGTCGTTCATCGTCGTGCCGACGGTGCCACCATGGATCGCCGCCGATCCTCGCTTCGGGTTCGCGTCGATCCCACCGGAGGTCACCCGCAACACGTGGCGGGGCTTCATCGACATGGGCTTCACCGGGTTCGTCCACGACTGGCAGATCAGCCTCGACTGGTCGAACCCCGTGGCCGCGATGCCGTCGTTGCACGTGGCCCTCGCGCTGTTCGTGCCGGCGTTCTTCCTTCCGATGGTGCGGCCCGCCTGGGCCAAGGCCGCGATGATGCTGTTCCCCCTGGCGATGCTGACCTCGCTCGTGTACCTCGGCGAGCACTGGGTGATCGACGGCATCGGCGGGGCCGCGCTCGTCGGCGCGTCGTTCTGGTTCTGGAACCGGGTCGAGCGACGTCAGCGCCACACGCGCGCCGCGCGAGCGCGCCTGCACCTCGCCCGGGAAGTCGGCGCGGAAGCCGACCTGGTGCAGGGATGACGCCACCCGAAGTGCTGCTCGAGCTGTCGTTCCTCGACGCCCTCGCCGATCCTGCGCACGTCGCGCACGTTGCCACGGTCGGCTGCTACACCGAGCTCCTCGAGCGGTACGAAGGCAACGAGTTGCGGCTCAGCGCCCGCGGCGACCACCTGTTGCGGACCGCCCACCAGGTCCGCGAGTCGCTGCTGGCACCGGTGGCGCCGATCCACGTTGCCGGCCAGCATCGCCGTCAAGCCGGACGACTGCGTCTGCCGGCCGGGCTCGACTGCGGGCTCGACTGCAAGATCGGTATCGACCTGGCCATCACTCTGGTGATCATGCGTCGCCACCGGATCGCCAGGGTCGCCACCCTGCACCCGCTGTTCGATGCCATCGACGTGCACGTCCATCGCTGACCCCCTCCCGGCCCCATCCTGGCTACCCGCT